>CAMDCQ010000156.1 GCA_945890595.1 Chitinophaga pinensis | reverse complement strand
CCTCTAGAAGTAAACCAATCTTGGGTGTGAGTTGTAGTAAATTCTTGAAATACGGGTTTCAAATAGTCGTGCCCACGAGGATATTTTTTGGCCAGTTCGGTTGGGTCACTTATGGTATTGGTTACATTACACCTGCCGCCACCGCTTACGAGTACTTTGGCAAGTACTTTATTACTAGCTTCATACAGGGTTATATGGCAGTTCTTTTCTTTTTCTGCTAGGTTAACAGCTGTAAAAAAACCTGCTGCACCGCCACCAATTATGGCCACCTCTCTAGGCATTTTATAAACTAAAAAACGCTAAGGTTTCTGAAATAACCTCTGCAAATGCTTTGGTTATTTTTCGCTCTGTCATAGGATGCTTCATCCCAAAGGTATGGTCTCCATTTTCTATTTCGGCAATAAGGGCATGTTGTACATCATTATAGATGGTATGTGCGTTATCTATGGGCACAACAGTGTCATCTTCGCCGTGTACGATGAGCAACGGACATTCAATTTTTTCCATGTTGGTGCCCATATTTAAGGTAATTGCATTTTCAGCATACGCTTCTACAAACTGAAAGTAAATAGGCATTTCTTGATTTGTTCGTTTGTTTAGAATCGTATGAACGCCATCTTTTTTCCAAGCCTGGTATTCTTTTAGCTCCAGGTAACGCTCTAAATCTGAAACACCAGCCCATGTCGCTAATTTAGTGATGCGTTCGTCTTGTGCAGCTCTAAGCAGGCAAATTCCCGCACCACGGCTGTGACCAATCAGGTGGATTTCTTGATTCCACGCAAAATCAAATGTAGTTGCTTTGTGCTGAACAAAATCGATTATGAAACCGAGGTCATCATACTCAAGCATAAAATTATTTTGACCAAAAGCTTCCAAATCCACAAAATCGGTTAGATGTGCCGGTGTTGTTCCGTTATGACTAAAATTAAATTTAAGAAACGGAAATCCTTTAGAAGCAAAAATTTCCGCTGCAAGTGGCCAGGGTCCCCAGTCTTTGAATCCTTGAAAACCATGTGCAAATATCACTAGCGGAACTTCTTCCTGCGAAGCTGTATACGATAGGTCAGCCGTCATTATTCGATTACGACTACCTTTAATTTTATATTCTTTGTTCAGTATGGAGCTCTGCACTATTGCATGGATTTGAAGGTATTGGTTGCATCAAATTTTTTGGCTTTGTCACCTATTCGTATAATTTGCACTTTGGTCATATAAACGGGAGTTTTCGGCTTGTCTGCTTGTCCACGAGGAGTATTACCAATGGCAGTTACTACTTCTTGTCCCATAATTACGTTTCCAAAAATATTATAATTACCATCTAACCAAGGCGTTGCAACGTGCGTGATAAAAAATTGGCTTCCGTTGGTATTAGGGCCAGAATTAGCCATACTGAAAATACCGGGTTTATCGTGAGTCAAATCTGGGTGTATTTCATTTCTGAATTTATACCCGGGTCCACCCATGCCCACACCCAAGGGATCTCCTCCTTGTATCATGAAACCAGGAATTACGCGATGAAAAATGATACTGTCGTAGAATGGCGTTCCTGAAGGTTTAGCAGTATTAGCCTGTGTTCCTTCTGCTAATCCTACAAAATTGGCTACCGTAAGCGGAGCCCTCTCCATGTCAAGCTTTCCCACAATATCCCCTAGGGTAGTTTGAATATAAACATACAAACCTTCTTCCTTTAAATCGGGTCTTTTTTCTAAGACATTCACTAAGGTATATTGCGTTTTAGCAGCTGTTGTAGGTTCTTTAGCCGCTTTTGTTTTGCTTACTTCCAGCTTATAAATGTAACCTGGTTTATAGTCAAATCCGTCTATTTTGGAAGTAATAGAAGACCAATTAGCTGGGAATTGGTTACCTTCATTAACTTGAAGACATTGTTGATCTGGATTGGTACAAGCCATCGTAGAGCTATTTACCCAAACAGTTAAATTCTTGGAGGTTTTACCTTTCCATAAGGCACAACTAGATAGCAATGCAAGGCTAAGAATAATAATGGTATTTCGCATGGCACAAAAATAAGAGGGTCTGCGAGAAGTACGAGCCTATTCGGACGATATTATTCACAGTGCCGTAACAGCAATGTCTTTCATCAGAGAAGTGAGGAGTGTAGAGAGTTTAAAATTGTCTCAACCAACTTACCGTAGGCACTGGGAAAGAGATGATGTCACCATAGTTGTCCTTTGCAATAACGCCAGCAAGAGCTACCTGAAAAGCTTTGTTGTAACTCCTGTTAAATCGTATGGCGGGCATAATTATCACCGTCGGCTTAATTCCGATTTTAGCAGATCTATACTCATTTACTGTGATGTCATCGGTTGCATAAATAATCGTAGACGTCCCGTTTTCATATACAGTATATTGATAGTTAATATTAGGATATACACGAGAATCAACGTTTTCCAATCCATATTGAGTACCTATAAACGCTAAGGCATCAAAGATAAAACTTGCTTTTTGACCAATTGGCGTAATACCCGAAATACCCAAGACGGCCGATCCTCGAGCTTTATTGGGGCTAAATATTTCTTGATAGTAATCTACTCCCTTATTGCGAAGTTCGTTATCCACGCTAGATTCCAAACCATAATAATAATTGCCATCAATTACAGGGTATTGGGCATAGTATTTCCTGCCGATAGAATTGCTATTATCCTTATACAACTTTGCATAGGCGTATCCGGCAGAAAAACTAACATTTGACTTACGATCACCTTGGGTTACTGTAGCCCAGTGTATACCGCCAAAACCCTGTGCTTGTAGCAGATAACCTGATGAGGCCATTATTGTACCTAATGCGAAATGTGTCTTAGATTCTGACTTAGATTCAAATGAATATTTTGCTGCAAGAGCAATAGGACTTGCTATCCATGTGGCCATCACACCTAATGATAAGTTATCATTCACCGCAAAATGAACCTCAGGACCTTGTAGGCCAATCATCATGTAGTTTTCTTTCTTTTTTATAGGTAGTGCGTTGGTTGTAAAAAAGTATCTCGTGGTATAGGGGCCTTCTATTCTGAAGTCTTCATAAAGCCCATCAGACGATTGTGATAGTTTGCTTGCATCTATTCGCGTCATAGAAACAATATCTGACTTAATAATGAAAATTTTTCCGATACTTTTGGTAAGCAACAATACTTCACGTCCGTCATCACTAATTACTTCACCTACGTATTCTGCTCCGTCAGATTTCTTAATCACATAAAACTCTTTCTTAACAGTGTCTTGTACTTCAGAAGAAGTGTTTTGTGCCTGAATTTGGGAAACGCTTATACCGAGTATAAAAAGTACGAATAGAATTTTTGAATTGCTGTTCATTCTACAAATATAAAACAGTTTCAAAATAACCCTTTTTAATCCGTGCAAATACCTTCAACTTCTTTAACTATGTGCTTTTGAATAGCCTGAAATGCACTTTTTTAGCATGGATGTGCTACTAACTAAATGACTAGAACAAAAGCAAAACACTTAGATAGGATGTATTATGCCAAGTTATAGCATAATCACACCCCTTGTCAATGGACCTTTTGCTTCGCTATAAATTTTGTATCCTTGCACCCGTATAAAAATGAGTTTAGAACTAGAAATAGAAAAACGCAAAACGTTTGGTATTATATCTCACCCGGATGCGGGCAAGACTACGCTTACTGAGAAATTATTACTTTTTGGGGGAGCTATACAAACAGCAGGCGCTGTAAAGAGTAATAAAATCAAAAAAACGGCCACGTCCGATTTTATGGAAATCGAAAAACAACGTGGTATTTCGGTGGCAACATCGGTAATGAGTTTTGAGTATAAAGGTAAGAAAATCAATATCTTGGATACGCCAGGACACAAGGATTTTGCAGAGGACACCTATCGAACACTTACAGCCGTAGATAGTGTAATTCTAGTGGTAGACGTAGCTAAAGGGGTAGAAGCTCAAACGCGAAAGCTAATGCAAGTGTGCCGCATGCGAAATACGCCGGTAATCATTTTTGTCAATAAAATGGATAGGGAAGGACAAGAGCCTTTTGATATATTGGATGAGCTAGAACAAGAATTGCAAATAAGCACTAGACCACTCAGCTGGCCTATAAATATGGGTAGCAGATTTAAAGGAGTCTACTTGCTGCACAATAACTCATTGAATCTTTTTGAAGCAGATAAAACCAAAAAAGCGAGTGATTACATCAATATAGAGAGCCTAGAAGACCCACGATTAGAAACCTTAGTGGGCGCTGCTGATGCCAAGCAATTACGAGATGATGTAGAGCTTATTAATGGTATTTATGAGCCTTTCGACCGAGAAATGTACGAAGAAGGCTTGCTTGCGCCCGTTTTTTTTGGTTCAGCGCTTAACAACTTTGGGATTCAAGAGATGCTCGATACCTTTGTGGATATCGCCCCAAGTCCAAGACCAAGGCCAACTGATATGCGCGATATCGTGCCAACAGAAAAGAAAATGACTGGTTTTATTTTTAAAATACATGCCAACTTAGACCCAAATCATAGGGATAGAATTGCATTTTTGCGCGTTTGCTCTGGTACGTTTGAACGAAATACATTTTATGTGCACCCCAGAAGTGGTAAAAAGATGCGTTTTAGTAACCCCTACACTTTTTTGGCCGACAGTAAAGAAGTAACCGATTTAGCGTTTCCAGGAGACGTAGTGGGATTGTACGATACAGGTAACTTTAAAATAGGCGATGGATTGACGGAAGGTGAAAAACTTTCATTTAAAGGTATACCTAATTTTAGTCCTGAATTATTTAGGGAAGTAGTGAATTTGGATCCTATGAAGAGTAAGCAGCTCGAAAAAGGACTCAATCAACTTACCGATGAAGGTGTAGCACAGCTCTTTACACAACAACCAGGTAATCGAAAAATAATTGGCGTAGTAGGAGAGTTACAGTTTGAGGTAATACAATATAGACTGGAGCACGAGTACAACGCAAAAGCGCGTTTTGACGGGGTTAACTATCACAAAGCGTGTTGGATGACAGGAAATCAAGCGAAGATTGCCGAATTTATAAAATACAAGCCACAAGATGTGGTGCTTGATAAGGATGAAAACTTGGTATTCTTGGCAAGTACTGCCTATATTTTACAGATGGCTAAATCCAATAATCCCGAAATTGAGTTTCACGAAACGAGTGAATTTAAGGTCTCCAGTAAGTTTTAAGCATATCAAGTTGTCTTAAAATATACATGTGAAGCGAGGCATTAAAGCACTGTTTAAACGTTTAAAAAACGATTAAAAGTTAAATGTTTCCGTGCAATATTTGTTAATTACGTTATAACTCCACATATTCTTGTACTAACCCTAA
>CAMDCQ010000155.1 GCA_945890595.1 Chitinophaga pinensis | reverse complement strand
GCGACTTGACATGCAACTGGATGAGAAAAAAAGTGAACTGTATGCAAAAGAGTTAAAACTCACCGCAAAAGAAGAAGAATCCAATAAACTGAAAAAGAATCTTGACGCTTTAGCCATTTCTCTGAATGAAAGAGAAAAAAGAGTTAATGAGCTAGAAGCTAAACTAGCCTCTCAAGAAAAAGCAGTAAAAGACCTCAAAAATAAACTTACGGAATCTCTAATTGGATACAAAAACAGCGGCATTTCTGTTTTAGAAAAAGACGGAAAAGTGTACGTATCGTTAGATAATAGTTTGCTTTTTCAATCTGGTAAAACGGACATTGATTGGAAAGGTAAAACAGCTTTACTCAAGGTAGCCGAGAGTTTGATGGACTTAGAAGACTTCGATATTATGGTTGAGGGCCATACTGATAATGTGCCTATGAAATCTGCTACAATTCAAGATAACTGGGATTTAAGTGTTTTAAGAGCTACTTCCGTTGTGCGCTACCTCACCACAGAGGGTAAAATGGACCCCATTAAAATCATTCCAAGCGGGCGCAATAAATACGTACCCATAAATACGGACAATACTCCTGAAGCGCTAGCACAAAACAGACGTATCGAAATTATACTTACTCCTAAGTTGGATCAACTAATGAAAATACTAAAATAACTTTAGCTATCTAAAAAAAAGCGGGGTAAATCAACAATTTACCCCGCTTTTTTTTGGTGTTGGATTACTTCTTTTGTCCTAGCAAATACGCTTTGTGAAATGCCGCTAGATCTCCGTCCATTACTGCTTGCACATTACTGGTTTCTTCACCTGTACGTACATCTTTAACCAATTTATAAGGATGCATTACATAGTTTCTGATCTGACTCCCCCACTCTATTTTCATTTTGCCATTCTCAATTTCTGCTCGTGCGTCGTTTTGCTTACGCAATTCAATATCATAAAGCTGTGATTTAAGCATCTTCATTGCTTCTTCCTTATTCGCTAATTGTGAACGGGCTTGCTGGCAAACTACCATTATACCAGATGGTTTATGCGTGAGTTGCACCTTCGTTTCCACCTTGTTTACGTTTTGTCCTCCAGCGCCTCCACTGCGTGACGTTTGCATATCAATATCTGCCCAATTAAGCTCTATTTCAATACTATCGTCTACCACGGGATAGATATAGGCAGATGCAAAACTGGTATGTCTTCTAGCACTGCTGTCAAAAGGACTTATCCGCACTAATCGGTGCACCCCGTTATCTCCTTTCAAATAACCAAAAGCAAAATCTCCGGAAATTTGGATACTTATGGACTTAATACCGGCCACATCTCCATCCACTTGATCTAAGACTTCTACTTTATAACCGTTATTTTGCGCCCACATGATGTACATTCTGCTCAGCATGCTCGCCCAGTCATTACTTTCTGTGCCGCCAGCGCCAGCATTAATTTCTAAAATAGCATCCAGTTGATCTTCCTCACCGCTCAGCATATTCTTCAACTCCAAATCTTGAAGGTTAGCTACGGTTTCTTGGTATTTTACCTCCATTTCAGCATCAATGTCTTCTCCCATTTCCTTAAACTCTTGAAGTACTTCAATCTCTTCAACACCCGCATTTACCGTTGTCCAAGCATCAGTCCATACTTTCTTTTTCTTGATGTTTTTAAGGTGAAGTTCGGCTTTTTTGGGATCGTCCCAAAAACTAGGGTCTTGTGTTTGCTGCTCTTCATCTTCTATAAGAGCTAAATTCTTGGCTAAGTCAAAGATAGTCCGCCAGTTTTGCTGTGCGGCCTTTAATATCGTTGTATTGATCGGTTGTCATTAGAAGGCGCAATATTACTAAATACTATGCTAAAGCCATAAAAAAACGCCAATCGAGATGTTATCGATTGGCGCTTTGCGTGATATCAGTACTCAACCTGAGCACTTACGTATCGTTTGAGATCTAAAATCTTAAGTGATCTATAGTAGCGTAATTACCTAGTAACTACTAGTATAATTCAGCTTTCAATCTATCTCTGATCTCTTGAATTTCTTCGCGATTAGCAGGCTTTTCTATCTTTAGCATTAGCTCTAATAGATATTCCATATCAGACATATCTCCTATTTCTTCCTCAGCCACATAACCTATATCAAAATTACCCTTAGCTTCTATAAATTCACTCGCTAGCCTGCATATTTTGACAATCGACGGATCTGCTTCTTCCAATGCCATGTTTCTAATTTCCGCTAATTGAGCGACAGTATTGTTTGCATCAAATTTAGTAGTTACTTCTTTCAGGAGATTATTTAAGGCTAAATTGGCTTTTGCTTCTTTCATTCTGTTTTAATATTTGCTGCGAAAATAATTTTTATACCTCCAATATCCATATTCTTTTTTAATACCTCAAGATAGACGTGGTATCACCAAAAAAAACAATATAACTCTTAGGTCTAAGTAATTGTAGCCTAGATAGTTAAATTTGCTCCCCGAAAAAGGAAAATAACTTTCATATAAAATCATTGTTGTAAAAGTATGCTGGCAGAAATAATAACCATAGGTGACGAGATACTAATAGGCCAAACAGTAGACACTAACTCGGCTTGGCTGGGAGAAAATCTTAATGCTTATGGCATAGAGGTCATTCAAATAACCTCTATCAACGACAAGAAAGAAAGTATTGTTACTGCAATTAAAAGTGCTGAAAACCGTGCGGATATTATCTTGATTACAGGCGGTTTAGGTCCAACAAAGGACGATATTACGAAAAAAGTCCTGGCCGATTATTTTGGCGCTAGTTTAATAATGCACGAAGGCACTTTACAACGCATTAAACATATTTTTGAAAGTAGAGGTCGTTCTTTAATTCAAGTAAATATTGACCAAGCATTAGTTCCAGACTCATGCGAAGTAATACCCAATACCAAGGGTACCGCTCCAGGAATGTATTTTGAGAAAAACGGCAAAATATATGTAAGTATGCCCGGAGTTCCTTACGAGATGAAGGCGATGATGGAAAATGTGGTCTTTGAAAAACTCAACAAACAAGGAGATAATTACACCATCGTACACAAAACCATAACCGTTGTAGGTGTACCAGAGTCTCACTTAGCCCAAATTATCGAGTCTATAGAAGACAATTTACCTTCCGACATCAAACTTGCCTATCTACCACATCTCAACTTGGTAAGACTTCGATTATCGGGCAAATCGTCGTTGCGGTCAGAAGCCGAATTAATGGCTGGTATTAATACTAATTTTGAAAAAATAAAGGAACTCATCGGAAATGTCTGGTTTGATGGCGACCAAGGCATTGCAGAAATTATGGGTACAATGCTCAAAGATAATGGCCAAACCATTGGAACTATTGAATCGTGTTCAGGCGGATTTGTGGCTCATAGCATAACCGCCAATGCGGGAAGTTCTGCCTATTACAAAGGAAGTTTACTTACCTATGCCTACGAAACTAAAGTGCAACTCGCAGATATTGATCAAGATATGCTCAATAAGGTAGGTGCGGTAAGCGCGGAAGTGTGTGAAGCAATGGCAAAGAATGCCAAACAAAAACTTGATGTAGACTATTGTATTTCGACTACAGGAATAGCCGGACCTGATGGTGGCACTGCGGATAAACCCGTTGGACTAGTCTACATAGGACTCGCAAAACCTGACGGAAGTGTAGAAGTAAAGAAATGTGAGTTTCACGGTACACGACTGCAAGTTATTGAAAGAACTGCTTATACCGCGTTAGATATGGTTAGACGCGCTATAGATGCTGCGCTTTAATGCCGACTAGCTACCTGAACAAAAATCGAACCTAGGATTCTAAATCCCTTATCGCTTTTACTACCCTTACACCATCTAAAGCTGCACTTATAATCCCTCCAGCAAACCCTGCTCCTTCTCCACACGGATAAAGATTGTTTATTTCTGTATGATGTAAATCAACCGTTCTAGGAATCCGAACCGGCGCACTAGTTCTGCTTTCTGGAGCCGTTACTACCGCATCTTGGTGATCAAAACCCTTCAGTTTAGAGGTCATAGCACGTAAGCCTTCTCGCAACCTAAAATTAATAGCTTTCGGATACAGCTTATTTAAATCTACAGATGTTTTCCCCGGGTGATAGCTGCTCGCATTCAAATCATCACTCTGTTTTTCGGCAAGATAATCCCTAAGATTTTGTGCAGGTACTTTAAATTTTCCACCTCCCATTTCATAGGCTTTATGTTCGATGTGTTTTTGAAATTCTAAACCTGCTAGCGGTCCGTGATGGTTAAAGTCTACCCATTCTTCCTCTCCTATTTCGGTAACCCAACCACTGTTGGCATAATTTCCGTTCCGTTTACTAGGACTCCATCCATTTACTACCACTTCTCCATTGTCTGTTGCAGCAGGTGCTATAATACCACCGGGGCACATACAAAAAGAGAATGCTCCTTTACCCGCAACCTGCGTGACAAGACTATATGCAGCAGGTGGAAGAATAGCAGCATTCTTTTCATTGTGATATTGTATGTTATTGATAAGACTTTGCGGATGTTCTATTCTAAAACCCATTGCAAATGGCTTAGCCTCTAATGCGATATGGTGCTCATATAAAAGGTAATAAATATCTCGTGCACTGTGTCCTGTTGCCAATACAACATACCGACACGATTCCCATTGACCATTGATGGAAATCTCCTTAACCTTCTTATCTTGAATTCTAAAATCTGTGAGCTTTGCGCCAAATCTCACTTCTCCCCCATTATCGCATATGGTCTGCCTTAGATTCTCAATAATTTGAGGAAGCTTATTGGTGCCAATATGCGGATGTGCTTCGTATAAAATATTCTCATCTGCACCATGTATCACAAGTAATTCTAGTATTTCTTGAATTTTACCTCTCTTCATAGAACGGGTATACAACTTTCCGTCTGAAAATGTTCCTGCACCACCCTCGCCATAGCAATAATTGGATTCGGTATTCATCTCTCCGGATCTATTAAGCTTAGCCACGTCTCTTCTTCTTTCCTTTACCGCTTGCCCACGTTCCACCACAATGGGTTTTATTCCAAGTTGTAAACAGTGCAATGCGGCAAAAATACCTGCAGGTCCAAAGCCAATAATATGAACTGTTATACCCTTTTGAAGTGGAGGAAAATCCTTAGCACTGATTATCTCTGGCCAATCGTTTCCTGAAAATAGCTCAAGCCTTAAGTTGTATTTTATATCTGCTTTACGAGCATCTAAAGACTTCTTCAGTATTTGTATAGCGTTATAATGAACTCGTTCGTTACTGATTTTCGATTCAAAAAATGGTTGTAATTTATCTTCATTAGCATGATACTCATGAATGGGAATACTTATCTCTATAATATCTCTA
>CAMDCQ010000154.1 GCA_945890595.1 Chitinophaga pinensis | reverse complement strand
CATACCTTGAGCAATTAAATTACTTTGATTATAGCCTCGTTCTAATTCTCTTTTAGGGTGCAACGGAATTGGAATAATAATATCAGCATTGGTTAATTGAGGTATTTTTAGCATGGCTCTTCCTAAGGCCTTTCCCATCTCGATGCCCAAGTTGCGGTTTCCCTTATACTTTATCTCGTGCAAGATCTTTCGCACATCACTATTTGAGCTGAACTGAAGGTATGAAGAAGAATATACTAACGGTAACCTACCCCACAACTTTTTGGCAACACTATTTTCTGGGTTAACATAGTTTTCAAACCTAGGTAATCTGAAGTAACATAAATCACAAATGGCTTCTTCTTGAAATGTAAGATAGGCATCACAACAAACACATAGATTTGGAAAAACCAAGTGACTTAGAGAATTCAATAATTTATTCATTAGGCATGAATTTAACTCAAATAGAACACCTTTGCAAGTAAATATGTTTGAGAATAAAGAAAAAACGGAAATTAATAAGTTGGGAGAATTTGGTCTTATAAAACACCTTACAAAAGAGTTCACCATTAAACATATTGAAACAGCATACGGTATCGGTGATGACGCTGCGATAATTGCCACCAACCAAAAACAGCAAGTGATTAGTACTGATTTATTTGTAGAGAATATACATTTTGATCTTATGTATAGTCCGCTTATGCATATTGGCTATAAATGCATAAGTGCTAGTGTAAGCGATATATGCGCAATGAATGCTATAGCAAATCAAGTTTTAGTAAGCATTGCATTATCCAGTAAATATTCGTTAGAAGCAGTGGAAGAACTATATCGCGGCATTAAAGCATCGTGTGATAAGTATGACCTAGAATTAATTGGCGGAGATACTAGCAGCTCTGTAACTGGACTTATGATAAGTGTAACAGTTATAGGTTATGCGGACGAGAAAAAAATTGTAAAACGATCTGGTGCTAAACCAGGTGATTTGCTGGTAGCTTCTGGTGACCTCGGCGGCGCTTATATGGGCTTACAAATGTTAGAACGCGAGAAACAAGTTTTTTTAGACCAAAAAGATATGCAACCTGATCTGGAAGGAAAAGAATACATCGTTGGGCGACAGCTTAGACCAGAAGCTCGAACCGACATCATAGAATTGTTAGACGAAATCGGAATTATTCCTACGTCTATGATCGATATATCGGACGGACTATCCAGCGAGATATTTCATCTATGTAGTCAATCAAAAATTGGAATGAGGGTGTATGAAGACAAACTTCCTATTGACCAGCAAACCTATGATACTGCCCTAGAATTTAACCTCGCTCCTACAACATGTGCTATGAATGGAGGTGAAGATTACGAATTACTTTTCACACTTCCACAAACAGACTACGACAAAGTAAAAAACTCCATTGAACTCACTGTAATTGGTTATTGCACAGAACCTCATTTAGGGTTAGAAATGATCACTAAATCGGGTAACGTTGTGGCCCTAGAAGCACAAGGTTGGGAAAACTTTAAGGGATAATTCCTATAAGTACTTGTCTAATAAAGCTTGAAGTTCTTCCTGGCTATGATATCCTGTTTTGTCATAAACTTCTTTACCATCTTTGTAAAGCTTGACTAAAGGGATACCGCTAATACGAAAATGTTGAGATACTTCTGTACTTTTATCAGTGTCTACTTTTAAAACTGTAAGTTGATCCTTATACTTTTCCTTTAGTGCTTCAATATGTGGTGCCATCATTCGACAAGGACCACACCATGTAGCTTGAAAATCTACTAATACCAAAGGACTTGCAGCTGTTTCTTCCATGTATCTAGCTAGGCTGTAACCGTCATCATTTTTTAATCCATTGGAGGCAATTGGCAAACCAACGGACTGCCAATTTAAAATACCGCCTGCTAACTCATATACGGTATAGCCCATTTCTCTGAGCATAGCTGTAGCTGTAGCGCTTCTTCCGCCCGACTTGCAGTACACCATAACTGGTTTACTTTTATCCATCGTTTTAGCGCTTTCTGCAAAATTTACCGCATTTACATCCATATTTACCGCTCCATCAATATGATTCATTGCAAATTCTTCTGGGGTGCGAACGTCCACTAAGGTGAAATCGATAATTTCTTCCATTTTTTGCTTGAAAGAGGTTGGTTCTAAAGGCGATAAACCGTCCGTACTTTTGTTGGCAGAACCGCAAGAGGCCAAAGCAACTAGCAAAAGCAGTGTAAGTGAGTTTTTGAATTTATTCATTTCTGTGTATTTGTAAAATTTCTTCTAATATCTTTCGATCGTTGCAAAGTTTAGGAATCTTATTCTGTCCACCTAACTTCTTTTTCGATTTTAACCATTTATAAAATGTTCCTTTCGAACAACTAACTATTTCCAGGCGTTCTAAGGCTAAATTGGATTTACGCTTGGCTTCATAATCCGAATTTCTTTTTTGTAACTCTAGGTCTAACACTTCTTCGAAAAGCGATACTGATTTAGGAGTTAAATTAAATTCGATAGCCCACTGATGACGCCCTTTATTTCTGCCTTCCAAATAGACAGGTGCTGCAGTAAATTCTGCCACCTCGCAGTCACACTGCTTTTGTGCTTCGACTAGCGCTTCCTCTGCATTTCCCACCATTAACTCTTCGCCAAAAGCATTAATAAAGCTAGTTGTACGTCCGGTTATTTTAAATCGAAACGGATTCTTGGAAGTGAATGAAATGGTATCTCCCAAACTGTATCGCCATAAACCGGCATTGGTTGAAATAATGACAGCATATTCCGTATTAATATCTACCTCATCTATCCAATAGGTTCTAGGGTGCTGTGTATCAAATTCTGTCATACGAATAAACTCATAAAAAATCCCATAATCCAACATTAACAACATGTCTTCCCCGTCTTTATCTTGCAAACCAAGAAAGCCTTCAGAAGCGTTATAGGTCTCCCGATACGCTATATCTCCACCCACTAACTGTTCGAATTGTTTTTTGTATGGTTTAAAATTAACACCGCCATGTACATATAGTTCAAGATTAGGCCAAACCTCTTTGATGCAACTAGCTCCCGTCTTTTCAATGATACCACGAAGTAAAAGTAGCGTCCATGACGGAACGCCTGATATATTAGTTACGTTTTCTTTAGACGTAGCCTCAATCATCTTTACCATTTTAATTTCCCAATCGGGCAGTAAAGCAATATCTAAGCTTGGAGTCGCCAAAAAATTAGCAATAAACGGCATGTTGTTCATCATTACGGCACTCAAATCACCATAAAATGAGTTCTCTGAAAGTACATTAACCTGATGGCTTCCACCTATAATAAGTCCCTTACCTTGAAAGATTTTTGCGTCCGTATAATGATAATAATACCATGCTAACACATCTCTGCTGCCTCTAAACTGACAGTATTCTAGAGCATCGTAGCTTACAGGAATAAACTTACTCTTATCTGATGTTGTGCCACTAGATTTGGCAAACCAACTAATATCACCTGACCATAACACCGATCGTTCCCCACCCATCATTCGTTGTATATAGGGTTTTATGGTATCATAGGTAAAAAGTGGGACAGTTTCCATGTATTGTGGAATAGTGTGAATTGAATCAAATTTAAACTCCTTCCCAAAAATTGTTTTTCGACCTTCTTTGAGAAGAGCATTGAATGTACTCAGTTGTACCTCTGCGCCGTTTTCAAATGCGTACTCGATGGTTGAAATTCTTTTTTTGAGATTCCACGCCATAAAGGAGTTTACTAAGGTGAGCATAGTTTAGTTGAGGTAAACAATAAAATCACGAATTAACCGGAAACTCTTATCATAATATTCTCCTAAATGAAGATTATCAGGACTGTCATTGGGACTGTGGTAAAATGAATAATCTCCCATCAGGTATATAAAAAAAGACGGTACTCCTGCTTCTGTAAAAAAGTAGTGGTCGCTATTAGCCGCTTTGCCACGTGATTTGATCACGGGCAAATACTCTTTTTCCGTATTTATTTTTGTCAAGGCTTCATATTCGTTTTTATAGATGCTCCCATTCACAATAGTCGCCCCCTTATCTCCACTTCCCATTAAATCCATATTAAACACAAATCTTGTATTAGCCAAAGGTACAACTGGTTTTCTCACATAATTGAGGGAGCCTATCAATCCGGCTTCTTCCCCACCAAAAGCTATAAATAGGATGCTATACCGTTGAGGGTGATTTACAAAATAAGTAGCTAAGTCTAACATTGTTGCAATCCCACTTGCATTATCATTGGCACCATAAAATGTGACATTACCCATTTTACCAAGATGGTCATAATGTGCGCACAGAATAATAAAACTATCCGGTTTTTCCAGACCAGGCACATAACCAATGACGTTTTGAGAAACGTAATCATTCATAAAAACAGCTTTTATGCTAACACTTATCTCTGAAGAATAACGATCAAACATAGAGTCTAGTAGTTCAATCTCCGTATTTTTACTTTGACTTGTGGCAACGCTCCATGTAAGACTTGACTTTAGCTGGATAAATACAGCGCCAGACAGACTTTTTTTTATTTTAGCTGCATTTTCTGCAAGTACTTTATTGGTTGCCTCATAGGAACACAAGACAGGTATAAATCCTTTTTTAATTGCACTTTTAACTTTCTTAACGGCCTTTGTAGATGACAGTAACTTGGGTGAAACATAGAATACTTTGTATTTTCCCTCGGCAGATTGTGCCTCAGGGGCTACTATATAATCCAAACCAGGACGTAAATCCTTGTTATCCACTTTGACTTGGGTTCTGCTAAATGTATTCACATTCAGTAAAAAAGGATTCAAGAAATCGGGACGATATCCTTTTAAACCCATGTCTCTCATCCTTTTGGCAATATAGTTACTAGCGACGCTGTCTCCTTTGTTTACATAGCCCCTACCTGAAAAGGCCTCGCTACAAAGTGTGTTAATAGTTTGCTGTGCCGATTCTCTATGTTGTGCCGGACATATATACACCGTCATTACAAATCCCACAAGTAAGAGAACACGCGTTGTTGCTTGGATATTCATTAGATTTGCGAATCTAAAAATAAAAAACAACAATGGTGTTACATGATTTTTTTAAGGACCTTTCTTCCACTACAGAAATTTCTGAACGTTTAGTATTGAGTACTCTAAAAAACGTAAAACTGAAACAACTAAATAATCATAAATGACACCAATTCTTGTCATCGAATTTATTACTGTTCTTTTTGATATTACTTTTTTGGTCTTACTAATCAAAGAACAAAAGAAATGTTGGTTGTATGGGATTATAGGGTCTCTGCTAGGCGCCTATGTTATTTACCATAGTGGATATTACTCCGAATCATTGCTTTACCTGTTTTATGCCTGCGTAGGATGTTACGGTTACTATTATTGGGATCAGAAAGCTAAAATCGGCTTTACTATTAAAAGAAGTTCGCCAACTCAAATTACCTTACTCATTTTAGGCGGTATACTTGGTACTTTAGGTCTTGGGTATTTAATGAG
>CAMDCQ010000153.1 GCA_945890595.1 Chitinophaga pinensis | reverse complement strand
CCGTAGAAAAATATGGTGTACCACTTGTTCCAGGTATTAATCACGCCGTAGAAGACATCAGTGAGGCTGCCGATGTAGCCAATCAAATAGGCTACCCTGTGCTTGTAAAAGCAAGTGCAGGAGGTGGAGGAAAGGGAATGCGAATTGTGCACGACCCTAAAGATTTAGAAAGCCAAATGAGAACCGCTCAAAGTGAAGCTCAAAGTGCTTTCGGAGATCGTTCTGTTTTTATAGAAAAATTTGTTACCAAGCCAAGACATATAGAAATTCAGCTCATCGCAGACAATCACGGCAATGTAATTTACTTACTTGAGCGTGAGTGTTCTATACAAAGACGTCACCAAAAACTAGTAGAAGAAGCTCCTAGTGCAGTGCTTACTCCAGCGCTGCGAAAAGCAATGGGAGAAGCAGCCGTTAATGTGGCTAAAGCATGCAACTATTCTGGTGCAGGTACCGTGGAATTCTTATTGGATGCAGACCATCATTTTTATTTCTTAGAAATGAATACCCGTCTGCAAGTAGAGCATCCAGTTACGGAACTCATAACGGGATTAGACCTTGTGGCAGAACAAATAAAAGTGGCTCGTAACGAGAAACTTACGTATTCTCAAGACGACATAAAAGCCAATGGACATGCTATTGAACTTCGTTTGACCGCAGAAGAACCGGAGAACGACTTCACACCAGCCATCGGTACAATTAACACCTACCAAGCACCTAAAGACGAGTGGGTACGTTTAGATGATTTTGTGTATGAGGGATATGAAATACCTATCTATTATGATAATATGTTTGCTAAACTTATCGTTTGGGGAGCCGATCGTACAGAAGCTATACAGCGCATGATTAAAGCCTGCAATGATTTTAAAATTGAGGGCGTTCCAACTACCTTAGATTTTGGACGTTTTGTTATGCAGCATCCTAAATTTATTGAAGGAGATTTTGACACCAATTTCATAGCTCAATACTACACACCAGAAGCGCGTGCTGAACAAGATTACGAAATCAATAAAGCAGCTTCACTATTTACCTACTTAGAATTTAACGAGCATAAAGAGGTCATAGTGGCAGAGCATACCAGTAGTGCTTGGAGTAAACGAAACCTTTAAGAAATACAGGCGTAACACCTCACTATTTCTTTGATCACAACTTAATTTCTAACACAACATAATATATTCGCTCCTATCTTGGAACGACGTATAGCACAACTAACCAATATTAGCGAAAAACAGGTCGCTGCCGTTTTAAAACTACTTGCCGAAGGAGGCACAATTCCTTTTATAGCGCGCTATAGAAAAGAAGCCACCGGCAGCTTAGACGAGGTTGCTATCGAAAAAATAGATGTAGCACAGAAAAAATTCATCGAACTCGAAAAAAGAAAACAGTCGATCCTAGATCGATTAGCAGAACTTAACATACAGAAACCCGAACTCATAGCGCAAATTCAAAACTGCTATGACCCCAGAGAACTCGAAGACCTATACCTCCCCTACAAGCAAAAACGAAAAACCAAAGCTACCGTTGCCATAGAGCAAGGATTAGAACCGCTGGCTAAGCTTATTATGGCGCAACGCCAAAACGATATCATGGCACAAGCGTATCGCTTTTCCAAGAACGGACTTACGCCAGACGATGCACTGGAAGGCGCACGTCATATTATAGCCGAATGGGTAAGCGAAAGTCCTGCCGCACGAAACACCATACGCACAAGCTATGAACGGCATGCCACGCTTACTTCCAGCGTAGATAAGAAAAAAACAGCCGACGCACAGAAATATTTAGACTATTTTGATTTTTCCCAGGGGATTAACCGTATTCCCAGTCATAGATTTTTGGCTATACTGCGGGCAGAAAAAGAAGGTTTACTAAAAGTAAAAATAGAAATAGATAATGAACGTGCACTCGAACGACTTGAACGCATATTTATTCGCTCCAATGCCGATGCCGCCCATCATATACAACTCGCCGTAAAAGACAGCTACAAACGTCTCTTGGCGCCAAGCATAGAAACCGAAATTCGCAAAGAAGCGAAAGAAAAAGCAGATCTAGAAGCCATCGGAATATTTGCCAATAATCTTACCCAATTGCTCATGGCCCCCCCACTTGGCACTAAGCGTATTTTGGCATTAGACCCCGGTTTTAGAACAGGTTGTAAATTGACATGCTTAGACCAGCAAAGTAACTTAGTGCACCATAGCACCATTTACCCGCATGAACCACAAAACGATAAAGACAATGCGCGTCAGCGCATAGAAAGCCTCATTCGCAAGCACGATATAGAAGCCATCGCAATAGGAAACGGAACTGCTGGCAGAGAAACCGAACAATTTATTAAAAGCATATTACCCAAAGACTCTGCTATAGAAGTATACCTAATAAGTGAAGCCGGCGCGTCTATATACTCTGCTAGTGAGGCCGCAAGAGAAGAATTCCCAGACTTAGATCTAACCGTGAGAGGATCTATTTCTATCGGGCGCAGACTTATGGATCCCTTAGCCGAATTGGTAAAAATAGAACCCAAAAGTATAGGCGTAGGACAATACCAGCACGATGTAGATCAAGGTAAACTAAAAACCACACTGGATAATGTGGTGAGTTTTGCCGTAAATAAAGTAGGCGTAAATGTAAATACAGCCAGCAAACATTTGTTGCAATACGTTGCAGGATTAGGACCCAAGCTCGCACAAAATGTGGTGAATCATCGGCAAGAAAACGGAACGTTTAAAAGTATAGATCAACTCAAAAAAATAAAGGGATTTGGGGCCAAGGCGTACGAACAGTCTGCAGGATTTTTACGTGTGCTAGATGGAGACAATCCGTTAGATGCATCTGCTGTGCACCCCGAACGTTACCCAATTGTTCAAAAAATGGCTCAAAAACTAAACCTTCCTACTTATAAATTAATAGGAAATACGGAGCTTTCTACCACGCTTCAATTAGAAGATTTCGTATCTGAAGAGATTGGTTTAATCACGCTTACGGACATTGTAAACGAACTACAAAAACCAGGATTAGATCCGCGTGGTGCGGCTAAGTCAATGGAATTTGACGACCGCATACGTGACATAAAAGACATTCGTACGGGGATGATCCTGCAAGGAAAAGTAAGCAATCTTACTAAGTTTGGGGCTTTTGTGGATATAGGTATAAAAGAGAATGGACTAATACACGTATCCCAAATAACCGATAAATACATTACCGATCCCGCCGAATACCTGAGTCTAGAACAAGTAGTCACCGTAAAAGTGATTGAAGTAGACGTAGATCGAAAACGAATCGCTCTGAGTATGAAGATGTAGGATGTAAGAAGAATAAGCATCTACAAAAGCAATTTGGCTTCATTCACACTCCAACATTTCCGATAGCACATAAAGCTTACATTTGCTGCACATAATGGAGTCTTTCGAAGAATTAAATATTTCCAAACAACTGCTCAATGCCATTACAGACTTGGGCTTTGAAAAACCTACTCCTATACAAGAAGAGGCTTTTCCTATTGCCATGTCTGGTAAAAATATTGTGGGCATAGCCCAAACCGGAACAGGTAAAACTCTTGCGTATATGTTGCCCATTTTGCAACAATTTAAGTTTTCAAAAGACTACAAGCCAAAAGCCATTATTCTAGTCCCTACCAGAGAACTGGTAATACAGGTAGTAGAGCAAATAGAATTATTTACCAAGTACATGACTACCCGCGTGTTGGGCGTGTATGGCGGGGTAAATATTAAAACCCAAATGGGCCAACTTACCCAAGGAGTAGATATCGTTGTAGGCACACCGGGCAGGTTATATGACCTTGCCGCCAATCGTTCGTTGTTGCTTCAAAATGTTAAAAAACTGGTAATAGATGAAGTAGATGTAATGCTTGATTTGGGTTTCCGTTTTCAGTTAAACAATATTTTTGAACTGCTACCGGAAAAACGTCAAAACAGTATGTTTTCGGCAACAATGACGGAAGATGTCGAAATACTAATCACCGAAAATTTTATAGAACCCGAATTTATTGCAATTGCACTTAGTGGTACACCGCTAGACAACATTGCACAAAGTTGTTATCCCGTAACTAACTTCTATACTAAGGTAAACCTTCTAGCACACTTACTTAAAGATAAAAGCAAGTACCAAAAGGTTCTTATTTTCATGGATAGTAAGAAAAATGCAGATCGCCTTTTTGAAGCATTGGAAGAGGAATTCTGGAAAGACCTAGGAATTATACACTCCAACAAAAGCCAAAACAATAGAATGGCAGCGATAGAACGTTTTAATGATAATGCAAGCCGTATATTAATTGCTTCTGATTTGATAGCGCGTGGTTTAGACTTAGCAAACATCTCACATGTTATTAGTTTTGACACCCCTAAATACCCAGAGAACTACATGCACCGCATTGGTCGAACAGGTAGAGCAGAAAAAATAGGCGAATCCGTACTTTTTTATACCGAAGCTGAAGAAGAATGGAAGCTAGCTATCGAAAAATTAATGGAATATACTATTCCAGTATTACCGTTCCCGGAAGAAGTAAAGGTTTCCAAACAACTTACCTTAGAAGAACAGCCACGCATTATTGAGAAGAATCCGCACAAAAAAACACAGCGAGAAGCGGGTCCCGGTTTTCACGAAAAGAAAGACAGCAATAAAAAAACTACAAATCTCGGTGGCGGGCAAAAATTAAAAATTAAGAAAGCTAAGAAGTATAAGAAACCAATTACCCGAGGCAGTAAAGAGATGAATATGAAGAAACGCAAGTAATAAGGCTTTCTGCGTTATCATTTATCCCTAAAGTGAATTTACTGCCCGTCTATTTTCGGCCAAAAATGAGTCAAAAATAAAAACACCAATAAATCAAATACGGATTACATTTGCACTTTAATAAAACAATACCATGAACAAAGGAACAGTAAAATTCTTCAACGATGAAAAAGGCTTTGGCTTTATCACTCCAGAAGATGGAAGTAAAGATGTATTTGTACACAAAACAGGTACAAGAACCCTTATCAACGAGGGAGACAAAGTTACCTACGAAGTAAAGGAAGGTCCAAAAGGGCTAAGCGCAGTAAATGTAAATCACGTATGAGTAGAGGACTAGTCGGAGAAAGCAAAGAGTCTATTGCGTACAACAAAATAGAAAAAGCCTTGAAGCACGACAAAACTCCATATAAGAAGCAACACAGCAATCTTCTCGAATCGCTTCAAGCAATGTACCCAACTACATGGAAAGAAGTACTCAACGAGATGCGCAGGGAATATACTCAAAGTGGCCCTTATGTTCCACCGAAGCAGATAGTGATTTAACAGAGTAACAGATGATAGTAATAGGTCTAGTCATAATCTTGCTCTTATTCGCAATCTTGAAAGAATTGAAGAAAAAGTAGCCTCGATTGTTACTTTCTGATAAAAAAAGGCCTCCAGAGGCCTCTTTTGTTCATTTTTTGTGCCAAAAAGTTTTTTGTTCTCGTGAAAAAGTATTATATTTACATTATAATTAAAAACAACCACAAAATGAAAAACGTTATTAACACCACAGGCATCACGGTTTCAGATTTCATCCAAGGCCAGAAAGGCACCTACCGAGCTATCGTTAAGGTACAGGCAGGATTCTTAGTTACAGTAGACGATTTAGGCATCGAAGCTAACTGGGGAC
>CAMDCQ010000152.1 GCA_945890595.1 Chitinophaga pinensis | reverse complement strand
CATTTGTTGTGATAGGAATATCTCCTATATCGTAACTCATTACGCTAAAGCCAAGCACGCCATTACCACCTAAGTTTTGGGCAAAACCAAATGTATTAATGTTGATATCACTACCTAATAACCAAGCTGTTCTCGAAAAGATAATCTCTGTTTTAGGTGTGTATGCTAAGCCGCCAATATTGCTGTACATGGCTTCTAATCCGCTTACACTGCTCACAGATGCCCAACCCCATCCTGCACTTCTACCCCAACCATTAATATTGAGTTGTGTAGCACCTGCTTGACCTATACGGTCTGGATTTCCAGCCATCATAGCCGTAGTAGCTGATAATAAAATTGATAATATTATAATTTTTTTCATTATTCTTCTAATTTTAAATGATACAATGCTTAGAATGAATCCAAGTCTAACTCACGCATTACACCCATCCATTTCAGTATTTTCTCTCCCAGTTCACCAGCGTCAATATGTATGATATACATACCACTTGCTATTGGCACACCTGCACCATTTTTTAAATTCCAATCTGTTTCAGTTGATAAGTCATCTTTTTTAATTCTTCTTACCAATGAGCCATCTAAGGTATAGATTGAGATATCACATTTTGGAGGTAAATTGGTAAATTTCACTCGATTGTCAATAGCACTGGTCTCGTAAGTAGAGTAGGCATAGTATGGATTAGGAACAATGTTCGCTAAGTCTACCAATGCTTTTTTACCTGTTTCGCTATTTACGTTATTGTAGATATCATCCGTGTTAAATTTATACTTAGGTAATCCTTCGTTTACATCTACCGTTGCAGGAGTTCTACCATAAGGTAATGCCACACGAAGTTTAATAGTTACTTCATTTTCAGGAACTGGAATACCTGAAGCATTTTCCTTCATGTTTTTACCTAAGGCTAGGTAGGTAGGGATAACCCAATCACAGTTTTGATAGATTTTGGTTAATGCCTCGTATCTCTTCTCCTCTGTCATAGTAGGTACGATGGTATTAAAGATATCGTAGTACGAATTTCCTTTATCGTATGCCATACCTGTTTCTGGAAGCTTAGGATGCTTACTTTTAACCACACCTTGATGTGAACCCATTACGTATATAAAATGACGTCCACCGAACTTAGGATACAGAGCGCCTCCCACAAAGCCTGCATCATCTGTTGGATTCCACTTCATATCGCGACCATTTTCTGATCGCAAGTATGAATCTTCACCGATAATGATATTCATTCGCTCTCCCGTGTTTAGGTTAATAGCGTACCCAGGGAATATGGTTCTACCTTCAGGTAAATCTTTACCATTATAGTTCAAGACGCCTTTTCTCATATCAAATTTCTGAGCACCTCCCTGATTAAGTCCTGGATCTTCACCCATTTCGATCATTATACACTCCGTCCATTTACTCTCATCTGGTGTAATCACGATGTCCACATTACTCAAGTATTGTAAGTAAATACTTGCAGGGAAATCATATCCAAAAGTAAAAGGTTGTTCCAAATTAAGAGGTCTTGCTGGTGGTCTAGTAGGATCTACTTTTGCCGTTCTAGAAACCAATCTATTCGGAGCAATTCTACCATCCCATATACGTTCGTACGCTGCTCCTCTGTCTATACTCCCAATATTGGCAGAATAATCATGCCAAGAAGGCTCATTAAAATTCGTATTTGCTCCTTGTAATCCAGATCTAATCCAATCGTAAGCACCAAATTGTCTTGCTTGCGTTACATCTTGATCGCTTACCGCTGTAAGCCATTCGTTACTTGGATCTGAGAAAGTAACTGACCAGTCTATCAATCCATTTTGAGGATATAATGCTGAATTTCTTCCTGGAGCAGCTATTTGTTCTACCGTAACTGCTAATCCCCAATCAAAAATAGACTTACCAGTAGTAGACTCTAAAATTATTTGCTCGTTTTTATAGCTAATTGCAGTATCGCCTTCAATAATATCTCCGGTTTCCATTCGCTCTAATTTCCACGAAACTCTACTCGCAGGTAGGGTATCTTCGCTTCCAGTAATCGCCTGACCTCTATAAGGTATTAGAGACAACTCAAAATTACCTTTTGGTACTTTAAGTGGGTCTATTACTTTAATGTCAATTGGACCATGACCATTTTCATATTTAGGATTAAGAGAGATCCCGTCTCTTAGTATTTCATCTTTGGTTTCTTGAGTCAGTTCTAAGTTGTTAAAACCGTTTCCTTTACCCGATAGTCTGATCAATTCCGGACCATCTCCGTAAAAGGATGGAGCAGCAGAACCTCCGAACTTAGGAGCTAATTTGTGCGGAGAAGCTGAGAATTTCTGAACTCTTCTTCCTCCCAAATAGGGTGAAGTTTGACTATTTCCTGCTGCGTAGGATAAAACGATATAATAGTACGTTTTAAAATTCACTAACGTTTTGTCTGAGCCTGTTGCAAATTCATCTTCTTTAACTCTGATTGTGTGCACTAACCCATCGTTATTACCTCTTACCTTCAGTACAGGAATACTTGCGCCTACCTCAGCCTTAAACTCACTATTTACTAGAGTTTCAAAATTATCGGTCAAGTCACACTGGAAAATTTCTCTTGCTTTAGATAAATCATCTAACTCTGATAAACTTACACCTCCATTTTTCAATTGGAATACTCTATACCCCTGGAAAGTGAATATTTCTTGTTGATTTAAACCGTTAATAATGGTATCTCTAAAATTCTCTACAAATCGAGAATTTGTATTCCCTAGTGAAAGAACGATTTGTTGATCTTGCTCATGTACTTCAACATCAGGAGCATCCGGACCATCAATAAGGTCAAAACATGAGTTGAATAATTGTTGCGCTTTCTTACTTGCTTCTTTCAATAGATCTAATGAACCAGAAGCGCCACCAAATGGTGCTCTTGCCCATACAACACCTACGGTAAGTTTCTGAACAGAACCTGGCTCTAACTCAAAAGGACCTGATGATTGAATAAATCTTCTATCCGCAGGAGAGTTACCAGCCTCTTTTTCATTCCACATTTTTTTGTTGTGAGTTGGATCTGTATCTCCCGGAAACATCCAGTCAGCTTTGGTTCCATCCGTGCCAACAATACCATCACCTCCATAAAGAATATCAGTACCTGTTCTCCATTTACCTTGTAAGTAATTATAAAAATCTGTCGCTAAACTTGGATTACCGTTTACCGTATTTGCATCATTATTGTAATAAACGAACTTAGACATCCCAAGCTCTCTTTCAACTAATACTCCATTTTCAAGCACTTTAGCTGTTGGTCCTTCAAAGAAATCTACGCCCACAGATGGTGGATTTAGACCATAACCTGTAACTCCTTCATCATTATCATCACCATTATAGCAATAACCCAATGAAAGGCCCACGTCACAACCTACATAATCATCATTATAAAAACCTAGATCAGCATCCACCCATTGGCCAAAATACGTATTTACTAATTTAGTAGCACCTCTATTGGTAATTCGAGTGGTATAGAAGGTCATGTCGTTAATCTCATCATTGGTGGCAAAGGCAAATGCGGTAGTTTGCATTTCAACGCCAATTGGATCACCTTGTGTTTCTGAGTGCACATTACCTTTATCGTTATATATCCACCATAACATTTGGTCAGGCTGGTCTACTGCTTCATTTGGGATATTAACCCCTTGGCATTGCTCTCTTAAAATAGGATAATCTCCTCCGGAAGGCGTGTAATATCCATTACCATCCACATCCTTATAAGGTGCAAGGGGATATATATCGCTTGGCCCTTGTCCTGGCCAGTCATACAACTGATCGGCTGGCTCAGCAACTAATCCTGTTGCCCATTCAATAATATTCTTACCATCTACTTTGAATATTTTATCCCACTTTTCACAAACAGAACTACTTGTATTTGCAGTAGTTGGATCTAACGGCCCTGGCCAAAAATCTGAACCTCTTTGGCGATAAGTCATAGCCGCAAGTCTTAAGTTTCCTCCTAAGTCTTCGCCTCCTATCCAAATTGCGCCAGAAAAAAGACTGTTTTTACGAACAGAGTTCAAATCTTCTATTTTTGGAATTTCATATTTAGCAGCATTAAGATCCCACCACATATCTCCACCATTTAATATCTTGGTGCGCACGTTGTTGATATCCAAATCTGCACTTTGAGTAGCTGGATCACAATCGCTACCAAACTTCATTTTGTCAGAAGAACCTCCACTACGAGTGGTACGTGGTGCTTCTACATTCACATTTTCTCTTGCAATAGTTACCATGCATAAAAGCATGCCTAGCGCTAATGTTATTTTTCTCATTTCTTTCTTCATCGATTCTATCATTTGAGCTGTCTTATTTGTATTAGAAATATACTCTTACACCTAATCTTGTTAATCTTGGAACACTATAACTATATGGGTTGTTAACCTTAGCATTATAAAGATCCACATACGATTGTGTGCGTACTTGATTTTCTGCTTGCTGCACTCCAATAGGTGAACTTAGCCACCCGTCATTATTGGCAAGACCTGTAAAACCATACACATTTTCTACGTTTTGCGTATTTAGCAAGTTTTGAACCCATAAGAAAACGCTTAAATCCATAGCATTTCTTCTATACTGATCTTTAGTATGTTTTTTCTTAATGGTGAAATTTTTATTAAAGTTAGCATCTACTTTAAATTGCCATGGAAGTCTTGATCCAAATGGGTTACCATCTAGTGTTTGTCTACCGCTTGATCCTACAGCTACGCTGGCGATTGGATTAATGTAGGCAGAATAAGGTCCGCCAGATTTGGTGCTAATAATAAAGTTTGCCCCTGCATCTTCAAATACTTTGGTTTTGCCCCAAATAGGTCCAGTATATTCATTTCCACTTTTAAATCTGTAATCTAATATCGCTGTAATCTGATGTCTGATATCACGCTCAGTAGGATAAAGAGATCTCAAATTTGGAAGGTTAGCTTGAATTAACGTTGCTGCAGAATTTACGTTAGATCCTGTACCATCCGCAAAAAGTAGTGAGTAGTTAAGTGCTAAAGAAGTTCTGCCTTCTCCTCTTAACTCATACTCTGCTCTAAAGTTTTTGATTGTTTCAAAATCTAAATTTTGGTAACTATTGTACGAAATAGGATAAGATTGATTGATTCTAACCAATGCATAATCTCCAACCGTTTCTCTGTACGCTGCTATTAAGCTTAAAGCTGAATTTTTAGATAACGTTTGCTTAAATCCTAACTCATAACTCGTTGTAATACGAGGTTTAAGATTTGGATTTGCCAAAACACTACCTTGATTTGACTCCAAATAAGCGTAATCATTAATCGGTGCAAAAATGGCCCCGTTTTGAGGACGTTGTGCTAACTTATCATAGTTGGCAAAAAACTGCGCCTCAGAGTTAATAGGGAATGAGAACCATACCCTTGGCAATACATTGATAACTGGCGTATAATCTTCAAATGATTCGTTTACCAATCCTTCTTTCGCATCTACTAGGAAGGGTTGTATTCTTCCACTATTTGCATTTTGAGCCAAAAGTTCCGGATTTGATAACTCGCTACCATCGGCATTGTACCATTTGCTTCCATCTCTATAACCAAGGACTTTTTTAGGATCATTTATATCATTTACATAAACCACATAATCATCGCCTATGTTGTCAGGGATATCGTATCCGTTTAACAATGCTGCGCCTCTTCCAGAAGAAAGATTGGCAAGCTCACCAGCACTGTATGTTGGAAATAATGAGTACTGATCTTTGATTCCTCTTTGGTTAGCATC
>CAMDCQ010000151.1 GCA_945890595.1 Chitinophaga pinensis | reverse complement strand
CTAAGTGGCGAATTTAACCACAAAACTTGATTTGAAAAACTGATATTTACCACAAAACTGTCATACGAAGCACTGAACCGCCAATTTTTTGTAAGTGCTGTTATGTGTTGTGGTATATTCATTATCTCTTATTTTTCGATTCCAATTGTTCTCTGGTTATTTCTCTTAATGCATGACTTGAGTCCGTTATCGCTTCTAGTTTGTCAATTAGTGCTACAAAATGAAATAAAAATTATTGAGGAGATTCAAGTGTGCCAGCAGTTAAAAAATTGCCTTCAACCGAAACCAAGAATTTTTCATCAAAGTTTTTCAAGTACAAATATGAGTCGTAAGATTTGAAAATGTAATCCTTTAAATTATTTGAACAAGGTATTAAATGAATTTTCCTTTGCCATTTATTTCTTTTGTCAATATTTTCAAATACAATTGTGTCTTTCGAACTTATATTCAACGTTCCTTTCAAAGTTATTAAGGAGTCTTCATTAATTTGGTCACATAGTCCTATTTGAATGTCCTCAGAATTCTTTGTGGTCAAATTCTGACATGATGAAACTATAAAAAGGATAAATGGAATTATGTATAATTTCTTAACCATGATGTAATTATTTCTGTCTCTGTAACATGTCGCTAACTTATTTATACCGGCCACAAAATAACATAAATACAACATACAGTGGTTGGACTTGTGCCATAAAATGACTCCTTTTCAAACTTACGCTTTTTCTTTACATCGTCAAATGGTGATTTTTTTCTTTAGGGTGCACATCTCAGTTGGTTTACTTAGCTGGTAGAGCTAAGGGATTGCCTATCGTTTTGATTTTTGTTAAGATGAGTTTATCTAAATCTCTGGTGGTTACACGTATGTTGGCTAACAAATGGTTAACTCGAGTGGTACCTATTAACGCACAATCAATATGCGGGTTTTCAAGTACAAATTTTAAGGCAATCTCAGCCCCAGTCCAATCCTTTATGTTGTTTATAAATCTATATTTCAAGCCTTCTACTATTTCTGGTCTGTAGTTTTTTAAGACTCTCAATAAATACCAAATGTCTGCCACCGTGGTGATTTTAAAAATGTCATTGCCATACAGTGAATGAGCCATCGGGCTCTTAATTAAAATACCCTTACCTCTTTTCTTGGCTTCCGTAATCTGGTTTTCTACGTTTTGACACAGGATATTGTAGGTGAGCATTACCGTATCAAAAAGTGCTATTTCAATAGCTTTGTCTAAAACAGGACCATCACATGCAATACCGATGTAGTTGATTTTACCTTGAATTCTGAGCTCATGTAAGGTATCCAATACATCATCATTTATGTCCTTTAGGGATGGGCTATGCAGTTGAAACAAATCAATTCTATCGATACCTAATTTTTGGAGTGAAAGATCTACGTTTTTTAGAAGAGATTCCTTGGTAAAGTTTCTAGCCAATTTGTTTTTAGGGGTTAAAACCGTGCCTCCTTTGGTAGCGATTACCAATTTATCTAACTCGTTTTTGCTCAATACTTTTCCAAGTCTTAGTTCCGCATTACCATGAGAATAAGAACTCCCGGTATCTAAAAAATTAATGCCATTATCCAAAGCCGTTTGAATCAGGTGTAATGCCTTTGGCTCGTAAAAAAATTTTTCACCTAAAACACCTCCAACTCCTAATCCAATTGGAGCTATCTTTAAATCGGTATTGCCTAATTTATGGTGATTCAAAACGGTATATCAACGTTTAACGCATTGCGATGTTAGTGTAAAGGTCTTTATTTGGTGCAATTTGGTCTTCATTTTTACTCGCACAAACAAAAGCATGGGTAAATAAAGGAGCACTTAGGTAAGGCATTTGTCATTATACGTTACATTGAGTGTAAGCTAAAATTTATCATGCAACATTAATTAGCACAACATACATGCATTTTGGTTACATCTTCATAAACGTTAAGCTGATTACAAAATTTTGAAGCTTGTAAAAAACCGATGCAAGTCTTCCGATTTGAGTAACGCAGGATCACCCGTAATGGTAAGAAGATAAAACCCTTCTCCATGCGGAACTTCATATGAAACGGTATTGCCTACCATCATGCCAGATTGATAGATACAAAGCTCTTTTTGCAGACCAAAGTACATGGTGTCTTTGGTGACTTGATACATGTTCATCATACCAGACATGCGACCTCCCATTTCTTCTTTGTATTGTTTTCCAATGGATTCAACCACTTCTTCCATATACGATGTCTGCGCAGGTGTGAGTATTTCTTGCATCTTTTTTTTAGGCGATTTGGTTGGTATATACTCCGCTTCTGTTTCATCATATACCACTTCTGTCGCTTCCTCAGAAGGCTCTTCCACACCCTCCGTTACCGTTATTTCTCCTGCAATCAAATCATCTTCGTAATCTATACCTTCAGTATACTCTATCTCTGCTACTGTTGAATCGATGTTAGAATCTATGTCATAGCCACTATATCCATCTATAATTACCGATTCTGCTGCCATTTCCTCAGTGTTTAAAGTGTCGTATGTATAGTCATTATATACTTCATCTGCTGCCATTGCTCCATCGTATGTATACTCTTCATCTGACTCAGTTGCATACTTAAATTCTATGTTAAAACTAGCGATTCCTTTTTGTGTAAATAGATGTATTCCAGCTTCATCTGTGCTTCCGAGCATAGCATATATCCCCGAGTTTTGAGCAAGTGTAATCCCTTCAGGCAAGTCCACTTTATACTCTTTATGCTTGGTGCTTTTCCATTGGTAAGATCTGGTATATGCTGTGGTTACATTGATTGGCCTCAAGCTATATCCTTCTCGTTTAAGTTGACTTATCAGGCCATTGTCGCTGCAAAGGTGCCCGGCACCTACGGCCATAAATAAGCCACCTTTCTTAAATTCTCCCTTCATGCGCTCATACATGAGGTCGTTTCTGTCTGTAAAAATACGTTTGTAAAATGCAGAACCCAGCGCTTTTCCGTCGTCTGAAGCGGCAACAGTTTGGCACAACTGTGATAAGTCAGCATTGCCGTACGCCAATATCATCTCTTCGGTGCCACTCATCCATTCCGCAATATTCAGATTTAGCTCACTGTTTTGAAGATAGTCTACGATCTTAGTGCTCAGCTGTTTGTCGTTGAAAGAATAGGCGTTAATATCGCCAAGTAATGCCATTATTTGCTCGGTATAGGTTTCTATGCCCACGATTTCCTTTTTCTTGCTTCTTGCATATTCTTGTAGATATAGGTCTACAAACGAAGCTCGTTGATTGCTAGACAACTTGTTTTTTAACAGGTCGAAATAATTGGGAAGCAAGTCATTTACTATTTTAGTGCTCAACTCTTCTGGCGTCATACGTTCCATTAGTGTTGGCAGAAAATCGTTACTGATATAGGCCGTTAGTTTGCGGATAAACACGGTGTCAATAAGGTCCTTCATTTTTTCTTTTGTGAGCGAGGTTGCTAACTCGGTTTGGTCTAGGTTTAACTCAAAAGCAGCGGTTTTGCTTTGGTCAATAGCCCACATTACACTGTCGTTAAAGGCAAAGGCGCGTTCGTCTTGAACGTGCAGTGTACCAAAGAGATAACTCTTTTGTGCTATTCCTTTTTTAGCTACTTCAAAAAGCAATGTGTTTTGTGCCATACCCGCTATAGGAGCCAGCAGTAAAATGATGAGAAGTCGTTTCATTAGTGTAAAAATAAAATAACTTTGAACTTAATGAATGTTTCTATAGTGCAATTGGATATAACGGCTAAAAATACGAAAGCTAATTTCGGTAAGATAGAAGCATTACTCAGCAATCATACCTCAGATTTGGTTGTACTTCCTGAGATGTTTAGCACCGGCTATATTACCGATGACACAACGCTGGCTCAAGCTATGGATGGGGAGATTGTAAGCTGGATGCTCGATTATTCACAACGACAATCTACTGCTATTTGCGGCAGTCTGTTATGCTTAGAAAACGGTGAATTATTTAACCGATTTGTGATGGTAAGTCAAGGAGAGATTTTAGGGCATTACGATAAAGCGCACCTTTTTTCGATGGCCAATGAAAATGTACATTTTACGCCAGGTAATACCAAGGTAGATATGGTGTTGAATGGTTTTAAGATAAGACCCACTATCTGTTATGATTTGCGATTTCCATACTCCTCGTTTAACGACTCTGAATATGATATTTTAATAAATGTAGCCAGCTGGCCAAGCCAACGTATAGGGCATTGGGATGCCTTATTACGTGCCAGAGCAATAGAAAATCAAGTGTATGTGATTGGATGTAATAGGGTAGGAGAACAGGTACACACAGAGGATAAAAAATCTCATTATCCTGGGCACAGCGGCGTTTTTGGACCTGATGGTGAGCGTCTGGTACATTCGGTAAAGGAGGAAGTGCTAACATTAACGATTACCCAAGAGGTGATAGCAACTACTCGGAAGCAATTGCCGTTTTTAACGGACCGAAGAATGTAGTTCGATGAAAGGATTAATGCATTCTGTCGCCTCGTATAGCTAAGGTTTTAACCATTTCTGCTTCAAAAACGACGTACTCTGCCCAACGGTTTAGTACATAGTTTTCGTCGGCGTATTTTTTGGCTAGGTTTATAAATGCCTTGTAATGTCCTGCTTCACTTACCATAAACTCGTGATAAAATTGTTGTAATTCGGGATCTTCCACATGTAAACTGAGCAGTCTAAATCGTTCGCAACTGCGGGCTTCTATCATCGCAAATGCGAGCAAATATTCTACGAGTTGCTTGGTAATATGATCTCCACCCCGGATGAATCCGTTTAGCTTATTGACGTATTCATCTTTGCGCTGCGGTCCCAATTCATGGCCACGTTTTTTGAGCTCTTTGAGCACTTTTCTAAAATGACCCCATTCTTCTGCTACAATAGGAGCAATAATGTCTACCACGTCGGTATAATCACTGAATTTACTAATCATACTGATGCCATGCGTTGCAGCTTTCTGCTCACACCACGCGTGGTCTGTGAGAATAAATGCTATGCTTTTTTCGGCGATATTTACCCAACGAGGGTCAGTTGCCATTTCTAGGCCTAAGGTAGTTTTGGATGTGGGTGACGCCATAGGTGCAAAAGTAATAAATGAGTGTTGATATAGAATGTTAGGTTTATGATTTCGTAGTGGCGTTTACCAACTTGAGATACTGGTTTTTATTGATTCTTCAATACGTTTCTAATCCTTCGCTACACTCCGTAGGACAAAAAACTGATTTACGCCAAGCTCCCCTAAAACACCAACAATACGCCCGTAAACACCACCAAACCGATTAACATAAGAATAAGCGTAAATGGCAAGATTTCCTTGGCTTTTAATCCTGTTATACTCAACAAAGGCAACGCCCAAAAAGGCTGCATCATATTGGTAAGTTGGTCTCCATACGCCATGGCAAGTATTACTTTGGGTAGGGGCACGCCCAGTTTGGTAGCTGCATCTAGTAGGATAGGTCCTTGTATAGCCCATTGCCCGCCTCCGCTCGGCACAAATAGGTTGACCAATCCTGCACTTAGAAAAGTGTAAACCGGGAGCGTTTGTGCATTTGAAATCGTTATAAACCAATCCGAAATAAGGTTAATTAATCCGCCGCTTTGCATCAAGGCGAGTATCCCAAAATACAGCGGGAATTGAATTAGTATTCCAGACGAACCTTTAATGGCATCATCTACAGCGTCTAGAAAAGTTTGAAAGTTTTGATGAAGCAGAAGACATAAGGCCAGCATACCAAAATTGATA
>CAMDCQ010000150.1 GCA_945890595.1 Chitinophaga pinensis | reverse complement strand
GAGTATACATCCACATGTATGGCAAAACCACTACATCGCCAGATAGAAAACTAGGACACTTTACTGTTTTAGCAGACACTAGAGTAGAAGTAATTGAGAAGATGGAGAAAGTGAAGGGGTTGCTGGAGGTGGTAACATACTAATTTAGCATATCTCGAGGAAAATTCACTCAGGTTTAGCATTGACTTAACGAATCAGAGTAATCATCAACTCAACATATGGTGTAGCCAAGTGGGTTGCACACCCTAAAACTAAACACTTGCGAAATAGATATGGAGTTCTAATCGGCAAATTGTCCTCGCTTTGTTACAACAATAGCAAATAATTGGTGTCGCTTTAATACATATTATGGTGTAATTTGCCCTATCTTTGTTACAAAACAGAGTTTAACCACAAAGAAAAACATGTATAAACGACAATTAATCAATGCATTACAAAATTGGAAAACCAGTACTAATCGCAAACCATTGCTGCTAAGAGGTGCTAGGCAAGTAGGCAAAACCACCTTAGTGCATCACTTTGCCAAATCTTATACCCAATACATATACCTTAACTTAGAAAAGAAAGCAGATGCTACACATTTTATCAAACACAGCGATGCCCAAAACATACTCGACACGCTACTAATCGCCAATAGATTAAAGCCCGTTTCACAGGCTACAACTCTACTGTTTATAGATGAAATACAAGAGGTACCAGATGCTATAGCCTTACTCCGGTATTTTTATGAAGATATACCAGAATTACACGTTGTTGCTGCGGGGTCTTTGCTGGAGCATGCTATGGGAAAAGTGTCTTCTTTTCCAGTGGGCAGGGTGCAATACATGTATCTATTTCCGCTTCATTTTCAAGAATATTTACAAGCCTTCGGTATGGAGATGCTACTAGACAAACTAAAGCAAGTACCCGTAGATAGTGCAACTCATGAAGTAGCTATGCAATGGTTTCACCAGTATGCCTTAGTAGGTGGTATGCCAGAAGTAGTAGCCCATTATGCAAAACATCAAAGCTTAGTAACGTTAAGCAGTATTTATGAAAGCATCTGGACAAGCTACAGAGACGATGTAGTGAAATACGCCAAAAATGCTACCGAAGAAAAGGTCATAAAGCACATCTTAAAAACGGCACCTCACTACCTGGATAGCAGAGTTACCTTTCAAGGTTTTGGCAACAGTAATTATCGCTCTCGAGAGGTAGGCGAAAGTTTTAGAGCATTAGACGATGCCAAAATTATACAGCTGATATATCCTGGCACTTCTGTTGAGTTCCCTTTGATTATCGATTACAAAAAAAGTCCAAGAATGCAATTTTTAGATACTGGTATCTTAAATTTTGTGTTGGGCATTCAGATAGAGCTAATAGAAGTAGAAGATTTAACCACTAGCTACAAAGGTGCACTAGTGCCACACCTGGTTACCCAAGAACTAATAGCACTACAACAAACGAGCTATAAAAAGCCCCATTTTTGGGTAAGGCAAAAAAAAGATGCTCAAGCGGAAGTAGATATCATTTACAACTACAAAAACTTGCTCATTCCTATCGAAATAAAATCAGGCAAAGCAGGAAAGCTGCGTTCGCTAAACCAGTTTGTAGATAGAGCACCACATCCCTATGCAGTGCGTATGTATGCCGGTGAGTTTAGCATAGAGAAACACAAAACACCTAGTGGAACATCTTTTTATCTGATGAATTTACCGTATTACTTAGCCACCTATATCGACTTATACTTAACCTTTTTTGTCACTAATTATAAGCAATGACTATGACCGTAGCAGTTAACCAACTTAGACCAAGTGCTCGTGATAGAAGGAGTATACATCCACATGTATGGCAAAACCACTACATCGCTGGACAGGAAACTGGGGCATTTTACCGTATTAGCCGATACGCGAGAGGCTCTAGTGGAGAAAGTGAAGGGGTTGCTGGAGGTGGTGGGGTATAAATACAAAAAGACCCGTCAACGCGGGTCTTTTTGGCTTTTTTGGTTATGCCTTCAACTTATTGTTTTACAAACCTTAAGTAATTATAGCCATTTGGAGTTTTAAGTCTCACAAAGTATAAACCCGCACTAATACCTGAGACATCATAAGCTGCCTTATAATCGGCTAGTTTAAAGCTAGATATCAGCCTTCCATCTAAATTCAATAAATCCACGGTACTGTTTTCTATATCAGACTCTACATTCAGTATATCAGAACTTGGGTTTGGATATACCGTAAAGGCATAATCTATTTCTGGTTCAGCCTCGTCAGTTGTTTCGATTGTTTTTTTAGCCTTCGTTTGATTAGCTTGGTACTTTTTAATCGTTCCTGAGCAATAGCTTGCAAGCTCGGTATCATCGACCTCTACTGTTATTGGAAAATTATAAAAATCTCGTTTTATTGCAAGTTCTATATTTTGACCTACTTCAGCAGTAGCGTCAGACTCAATGCCCCAATAAGCCTGTAAAATGGCCTTGTAGCCACTTTGAACACTAATGTTTCCTTTTAGTTCTATTTCCTCTGCATTTACGTAAATATTCGTCCCGATAGTTTCGAAAACAAAATCATCAGTAGGCTCAATAATCTCGTTATCTAATGTTAACGTGCCTATTTCGTATTTTTTTATTTGGTTTATTTGTGATTCGTCTAACCAATCGCCGTGAGACTCTATAAAATCAACGTCTTTTTGAGCATCGTATAACAAATAAGTGAATTCCTGCACTGTATTTTTTTCTGTACCACCAAAACCTGGCGATTCAAAATAAATGTCTGCCATTACTTTTAAAGTTACCCTTAAAAGTGAATCTGGTAATTGCTCGTTTGGAGCCATGATCGGGTAATAGAAAAAAGCATTCTCTTCGAAAAAGTTCATTCCAAATAACGTTTCACCGAACATAGATATGGGATACCAATCCGAAGTAAAAGTAGTTTTACTATGAGGCTGACCTTGAGAATTATATACACCACCAAAGTAGTGGTGCAAAACTTTCATATTAGAGTGCGACATAATAATGTCAGAAGTGTTCGTAGGGTTGCTATACTCTACTTGAACCTGTATGCAACTCTGTTTTATTATAGTCAATATCAACTGCTTTATTAAAACGATACTGCAATGGTTCATTTAGCTTAAATTTAAAACTATGATTAACCCTTCTAGGTAATGGCGAACCTCCAACTTGAAATATTTCTTCTTCATTTGATTTGGATACACTTACACTTGGAGTCTCCAACAACGCAAATAACCCAACAGGCTCATTGTATATTGGATATGAAGTAGGAGAAAATGAACCGCCAAACTTAAACGAACCTGGAGTGTATAATTTACCTATATCTACATTAGTCAAATCGAACATGTACCCTTCTATTTTCATCTCAGTTAACATTGCGGTAGGCATAGTTGGTTTTACAGGCTTACTTGGCTCAGTATATAGCGAAGTAAACAAGCTGTTAGACATTGCCCCTAGTCCACTTTTTAGATTCTTACTTAGTTCATTACTATACTTTTTTGCATCTGTTACCATCTGCTCATAAGCTTGCTGACCTTCTGGCTTAGATGATGAATTGGCCACCAACCATGTAGGGTCAGAGTCTGGTGAGTTAGCATCTTTGTACCATTGCTTTGCACTTTCATAATTTTTTTATCAAAGTTTTCAGAGATTATTCGTACAGCATTGGTGCTAAGACCCTTCAGGATATAAGTAGGTACAAGCCCTGATACTCCAGAGTTTAGCCCTGTCTTTGCTAATCCCATCAAATCACGCATTGCCTTGTTACCGAGTGAATTATAACCAGCTAGTTCTTCTTCATATTTTTTTGCCTCTGTTTGATAGTCACTCAATAGACCATCTAAAGATCTATATATCAAAGCCCCACTTCCATCTGAGCCCAGAGCAGCATCAGTAGTATTCATATTCAGCCAATTATTATACGTCGGTTTACCATCTGCTCCCTGCAAGGGAACTTCAGAAGATATGCTTCTACCATACAGGCTCATTCTGGTCGAATCCAATCCTTGTAATTTAAATCTAAACTCACTCGCATAATTACATACACAAGGGTCGTACCCCAGCTGTGCGTCTGCCATAAACCAAGAGTTTACATTGTTCCCATTTACAAAACTGGTACTAAAGGCCTTAGTGACTGTTTGCTGATCAAGGGGTAAATCATACCCATTTCCATGTCGAAATATGCCACTTACATTGTCCGTCGCCAAAGTATTTGAATATCCCAAATCAAGTTTAATGTCATCAAAAGTGCCCAATTCTGCGAATACATTGAAAAAAGTGCGTAGCTTACCTGTGTACCTATTGTAGAGTATGATATATGGCACCTTCGGATTTTTTAAACCAATTGGACTTGGCACCATAGGATTGTTATTTTGATTGGGATCTTGATAAACACCAGGATTAGCACCAGTATGATTAGGGAAATACCCTGTATTCATATACATGAGCTCCCAACCATCCTCCCATGCAAAGTCAAAATCTGCAAGAGGAGTACCGCTAGGCTTACTTAGATATCCTTGTTCATATGGAGATTCCATAATATACACTCCTGAAGAAGTAAAATCGGGTATTAACCATCCTGCATTTGGGTTTATCGGTATAGAGTTGAAACTAAATGTAGTTCCTGGCGGTGGATTAGGTACACTTGTCTTTGCCCAATCAAAGCTATTGAGCATTTGGTTCGTCTTGTTGGGATATTCCTCATCCACCTCACAGTTTTCTGGATTGGTAGGGTTTGTACTTATTCCTTGATCTTCATAGCAATCTTCGCATTGCCCTAGGGTATATAAATGGCTCGCTGCCATCACAATTATTATTAGTATTTTCTTTTTCATAATTTCATTATCTAATTTTTCTTCCTTTAAATCGTTGCATTTCAGTTAACGGTCGTCTACCTATTTGGAACTCACCGTTGCATTCCCATGTTACTGGATTTACTTCAAAGAAACCGTTGTAATTCTTGCCCCAAGATGGACCAACATCGTCCTGAATAAACCACATTTTGGAATAAAACGTTGCAATTGGACTAGTGTACCAGACGGTATCGCCCATTCTTTTATCGTCCAGATTTATAGAGTTTATCCAGTCTCCTCCGCAAGCATCCATAATTGGAGCACCTGTACTTGTGTAGTAAAGAAGTTCCCAATTTCTAGTTTTCATAATCACACTATCTTGATCTCCTTCATATAAGACCTTGAAATCTCCAATGATCAAATAATCACACAGACTATCTACAAATTGTATATACTTCACTAAGGTATCTCTACCATCATCAAGAGGGAAACAGTCTAAATTTGGTTTCTTCTCTACTATTAAAGTTATAGGTATATTGTTTTCACCTGTCTGCCTAGTGTCTACAAAGTTGCGTTCAAAAGAATATTCATGAATAACTTCTGAGCCTAACAGCCAAGTATATTTTACAGAAGTGTCGCCCTCCTCATAATTCACAGGCTTAAATCCAATTCTTCCTCTAGAATATTTGGTATCAGGGTGCCATTGTCCAATATATTCAGGAAAATCTGTCGCCCACTTTGCACTCATCTCAAAATCAGCACTTACTGGCTTTTTATCCCAACACGGGTTATAATTCTCACACACAGGGTCTGTAGGGTCATCACACGGGCATTCTTCCTTGCAAGCCTGCATCGTGAGTAACCCAGTAAACCCCAAGAGGAGTATTAAGAATTTCAATTCTTTCATAGCATTATTGTTTTATTAGTTGGCCAATCAAAGCTTCTAGCTCTTCTAATCTTTTCTG
>CAMDCQ010000149.1 GCA_945890595.1 Chitinophaga pinensis | reverse complement strand
AAGAGATAAAAAATATGTTTACTGCCTTGGGCGTAACTATAGGTACAGAAGAAGATGCACGTGAGCTAAACACCGCTAAACTAAGATATCATAAAATTGTAATCATGACCGATGCGGATGTCGACGGTAGCCATATTCGTACGCTTATTCTTACGTTGGTTTTCAGATATATGAAAGCTTTAATTGAGCAAGGTTTCCTATACATTGCCACGCCACCATTATACCAAGTGAAAAAAGGCAATAAAGCCGAATACTGCTGGAGTGATGCTGAAAGAGATGTCTTGGTACGCGATATGGGTGGAGATAATCCTGACAGCGTAAAAATACAGAGATATAAAGGTCTGGGAGAGATGAATGCAGAACAACTTTGGGAAACGACAATGGATCCTGAAAGAAGAACGTTAAAACTAGTAACACTAGACAATGCAGCTGAAGCAGATCGAGTTTTCTCTATGCTCATGGGCGATGAAGTGCCACCGCGTAGAGAATTTATTGAAGCAAATGCCAAATATGCAAGAATAGACGCATAAGAATATTCACTTCCCTCAAAAAAGCCCATCTTAACTAGTAAGATGGGCTTTTTTATGAATATTATATTTCAAGAAATCTATTTTACCTATGTCGCTAAAATTTCAGCTAATTGGATTAAATCTTTTGAAACAGATTTCTTTCCATGAATGGCTAAATCAAATTCTGTATAGGATACTTGATCATTTACAATTCCTACAGTGATAGATTTTTGTCCATTTATCAAGGCTTTTACGGCCTCCGATCCCAGCCTAGAAGCGAGAATTCTGTCACGAGCGCTAGGGCTACCACCTCGCTGGACGTGACCTAATATTGTACTTCTTATTTTTAAATCCGGATAAATATCTGCTAATTTTTTTTCTAATATTAAAGCACCACCTTGCTCATCGCCTTCCGCGACTACTATAATTGAAAAAGACTTCTGTCTTCTTCCTTCTCTACTAAAGTGCTTAATTACCTTATCCCAATCTTCTATATCCTCCGGTATAAGTGCGCCTTCGGCACCCCCTGCTATGGCCACATCTAGTGCGATGAAGCCACTATCTCTTCCCATAACTTCTACAATAAAAACACGCTCATGCGAGTGTGCGGTATCTCTTATCTTATCTATAGCATCTAAAGCTGTATTGATTGCTGTATCATAACCGATTGTATAATCCGTTCCATATAAGTCGTTATCTATAGTACCAGGTAACCCTATACAAGGAATGCCATATTCCTCTGTAAATATTTTAGCACCTGTATATGAACCATTGCCCCCAATGCATACTAATGCATCAATACCATTTGCAATCACATTATCGTAGGCTTTTTTTCTCCCTTCTGGCGTCATGAACTCAGTGCTACGGGCTGTTTTCAAAAATGTACCCCCACGCTGAATTAGATTCGCAACAGATTGTCTATCAAGATCGATAATTTCTCCTGAAATCATTCCCTCATAGCCTCTCATTATTCCTTTTACGTTTAAGCCGTTATATATCGCGGTACGAACTACGGCTCTTACACATGCATTCATACCTGGGGCATCGCCTCCACTGGTATATACTCCTATTGTTTTCAAACTATTTTTTGTTAAAGTTAATATGGCGTAAAAATAGAAAAGGTCTTGCTAATGCAAGACCTTTCGTAATATTATTAGTACACAAGTTACAGATTATTATTGCTGTATCTTGTAAACGAATTGAGCAAATTCCTTAGGAGCAACTGTTTTATCCAACGCTGTAATTAAAACTGCTGCAAATTTGGTAGATGTTCCTTTTATGTTAACTAGATAAGCATCTCCTTCTTTTAGCGTAATTACAGATACTTCTCCTGTTGCTGCTGCCCACGCTGCAGTTATCGTAGCATCGTTAGTAATAGTATTCCACTTATCTGCTGGTATTTTTTTGAATGTACTTCCATTTCTAGAAGTCCATCTTCCAACCCACTTCTCTCCTACTGCAGTAGAATCTTGGATATCTTTCTGAGAATTAGGATCATTGTATGCCATTGGACCTTGACCTAAGTAATATGCTCCTAAAAATCCTGTTGGAGCTCTGAAGTTATATACTTTGAAAAAATCTCCATTATTATCTACGGTTAGATCTAGTAGATTTAAACCTGGATCACCAATATTGGTAATAGTTATCGTTTTAGAAGTAGAATTACCACTTTTATCTGCAACCGTAAATGTGTATACTTCGGTACCTGTGCTTGCTTCTGTTACACCTTTGTATTCATAAATAGCCAGGGTATTACCGCTTAATTCTTCTTCTTTTTCAATTACAGCAGCACCTCCATTTATTGCTTTGCTTATAGTTAACATAGATAATGTTGAACTGTGCGTAGCGGTGATACCAATGGTAAAATCAGAACTTGCAGCTAATGAAGAGTTTGCAGAAACGTATTTAGCATCCGCTAAAAAATTAACGATTGGCTTTGGAGCTTCCACCGTTTCTGGTCCGCAGTTGGTTAAAAATATTGCCCCAACTGACATTAGAGCGACTAAAGATAAAAATTTAATATTTTTCATGTTAGATTATAATTTTGAACTTCAAATATAGATTCATAATTTATCATTTTTAAGAAAAATATTTTTCTTATCGTATTATTACATTTCATCACAACTGGTTTAAAAACGAAAGTATATTTCTGGCTCATTTTTTATCTATAATTGGCATAGGCTTTGCCCATTAAACGGTTCTACTCATAAAAACAAGTATGGGTGACAATTTGACAAAAAATGACATTTGATAATAGATTTAAACTAAGTAACGAGTTTATGAACGACGAGGATGGTTCAGAGATCATATCTGTAATAGCAGATAGTGATTTTGAAGATGATAACAACAGTGACTACCCCACTAATCTGCCATTATTGCCGCTTCGCAACACGGTATTGTTCCCCGGCATCGTATTCCCCATCACAGTCGGCAGAGACAAGTCCATAAAATTGATTCAAGATTCATATAAAAAGGATAAAATAATTGGAGTTATTACGCAAAAAGATCAAAGTATTGAGTCCCCAACAGCGGCTGATTTATATCCTACCGGTACACTAGGCGTTATCCTTAAAATGCTTAAAATGCCAGACGGCAATATCACTGTTATAATACAAGGGAAACGAAAATTTGATTTAACCGAAATAACACAAGAAGAGCCCTATTTTAGAGGAGACATTGTGGCTATCACAGACGGAAAAGCTACCAAAACAAAGGAATCTAACGCAACTATAGACAGTATACGCGAACTAGCTTCCCGAATTGTAGATGAATCACCAAACATACCCTCTGAAGCTAACTTTGCCCTTAAAAATATAAACTCCCCTAATTTTCTAGTCAACTTTATTTCATCTAATCTTAATATAAGTGTTGACGAAAAACAAGAATTGCTGGAGCTTCCAAACTTTAAGAAAAAAGCCAATAGAGTTCTTCACTATCTCAACAAAGAGTTACAGATGCTTGAACTCAAAAACAAGATTCAAAGTAAGGTTAAGGTAGATCTAGACCAACAGCAAAAAGAGTACTTTTTGCAGCAACAAATCAGAGCAATACAAGAAGAATTAGGTCACGACTCCCCAGATCAAGAAATTGAAAGCTTGCGTATGAGGGGTAGAAAGAAAAAATGGAACGATAAAGTTAGTAAAGCATTCAATAAAGAACTGGACAGGCTAATGCGAATGAATCCCGCTACCCCTGATTACTCGGTAAGTTTGAACTACGCAGAACTGCTTTTAGAACTGCCTTGGGATAAATACAGCAAAGATAGTTTCAACCTAAAAAGAGCTAAAAAAGTTTTAGATGCAGATCATTTCGGATTAGAAAAAGTAAAAGAAAGAATCCTAGAACACCTCGCTGTACTGAAGCTAAAAGGTGATATGAAAAGTCCTATACTGTGCTTGTATGGCCCTCCAGGTGTTGGTAAAACATCACTTGGCAAATCAATCGCCAAAGCTATGGAGAGAGAATATGTAAGAATGAGTTTAGGTGGTTTGCATGATGAATCTGAATTAAGAGGACATCGAAAAACCTACATTGGTGCAATGCCTGGCCGAATTATTCAATCTATCAAAAAAGCTGGGACTAGTAACCCCATTTTTGTACTTGACGAGATAGATAAAATTGGGAATGACTTTAGAGGAGATCCATCCTCTGCTCTGCTTGAAATCCTTGACCCGGAACAAAACAATGCTTTTCACGACAATTATGTCGATCTCGACTACGACCTTAGCAAAGTACTTTTCATCGCAACGGCCAATCGATTAGATACCATTCAACCTGCCTTACGTGACCGTATGGAAATCATTGATATTACAGGTTATACCATAGAAGAAAAGATAGGGATTGCCAAAAAGCACTTGATCCCTAAGCAGAAAAAAGAACACGGACTCACGCCTACACAGTTAAAAATAAGTGACAAAATAATTGAAAAAGTGATAGATGAGTACACCCGTGAAAGTGGTGTTAGAACCTTAGATAAACGGCTAGCTAAAATTTGCAGATGGCAAGCAAAGGAAATAGTTTATGAAAACAATCCAGACGCTATTATTACTGCAGTAAATATAGAAACCATTCTCGGAACCGATAAAATCGAAAAAGATCTTTACGAAAATAACGATGTCGCAGGGGTTGTTACTGGTCTCGCTTGGACAAGTGTAGGAGGCGACATATTATTTGTAGAAAGTTCATTGACAAAAGGAAAAGGAAAGTTAACCTTAACAGGTCAACTTGGTGATGTAATGAAAGAAAGTGCGATAAATGCAACTACTTGGTTAAAGGCAAACGCAGAGACATACCAAATTAATCCGTTAATCTTTGATCAATACGACCTGCACATCCATTTCCCTGCAGGCGCTGTACCTAAAGATGGTCCTAGTGCAGGGATTACCATACTTACCGCATTAGCGTCACTTATGACCCAGCGGAAGGTTAAAAACAGACTCGCGATGACAGGAGAAATAACCTTAAGAGGAAAGGTTCTTCCAGTAGGCGGTATCAAAGAAAAGATACTCGCAGCAAAACGAGCGGGTATCAAAGAAATTATCATGTGTCGCGCCAATAAAAAAGACATAGATGACATTAAACCTTCCTACATATCTGACCTTACCTTTCATTTTGTAGACCAAATGAGTGAAGTACTAGAACATGCTTTAATAACCCAAAAAGTAAAAGGGTTTAAAACATGGACTGTGGTTGATGAAAAACATCCTAGTGCAAACTAAGATGTTTTTCATTAAATCGTAAACTGAGCTTTTTAGATCTGGCTAAATTCGGTTTAATGCACGACTAGTTTTATCCAATCTGACATATCCCATATAACCTGAAATTCTACATTATTAGGTGAAAAATAATCGGCGGGGCTTGGTTTGTCTGTGTTTGTAGGTGTGAACAAATGGGTGAGGTTAGGATAGCTTTGCATCTTAACATGGTCACTAGCGCCAACAGTGGCTCGCCATAATTCAAACTCTGTCATGGGTATTTGATAATCTTTTTCGCCCTGTACGATAAAAAATTGCGTGGCAGTGTTTTTTGCTAAAGCGCTTATCGGGTCATAACCTTCAATGCATTTCCAAAAAGTTCCTGGCCAGTAGGCTAGTAACTCATCAGCTGTTGTTTCAGCAGTGTACTTGTCAAGTCTAATATTTTCTGCTTGTTTTGTGTTCTCCGCTATAATCTTGGCTTCTTCCTTTGTTATTTCTCCATCGTATTCCGTCAAATACTTCATTTGGTAGGTAATTAAAT
>CAMDCQ010000148.1 GCA_945890595.1 Chitinophaga pinensis | reverse complement strand
CCCTCCTACACTTTCCATTGATAATAACCTTGACCATTCTTCTGAGTTCCATTTTAGTGAGTAGACCTTAATTCGGTCGTCTCCCGTTAGTGGATGATTATTGTAACAATCAGTCAACAATAAGGTTTCTGCGTTCAAAACACTAATTTGCTGGAAGTGCATATCAGTTTGAATTTCTTTCAAAAAAGTATAAGAATCGTCCTTCAACTGAAATATTAATAATCGCCTATAACCAAGCACATACATCTTATCATCATAAAAACTCATTTGATCAAAGCGATTACCCAAGTCTGAGATTAATAGAAAATCAGGCAGTACCAGCTTTTTATAATCTCTTTTATTGGTTTTAGTATTTATCTTAAGTATTTCAAAGGTTTTCTCTGAGCTAAGGTTGTCAAATGCTAAAAAGCAAAAATATTCGCCATCGACTCCCATGAGCTGTTTCTCCCCAGAATTATAATCACACAAGTCTGAGCTTGACTGAAACTCTAAATCTAATTTACCAGACTGACCGTTGGTTATTAAACTAATTGCGAGCAAAGCAATTATCAACTCCACTCGCAATTTTTTAAAGGCATCCAAGGTCAAATTATAAATTATCAACGGTAATTGTATAATTTGTTGCAGAACCTCGCCATGTAATAATTATTTCATCGTTGTGTATTATTGTACCAGAGTAATTCCCAAGTGCAATCTGATCTTCTACCAACATTGCTAATGGAACCACATCATAAAGATTGCCAGAAATACTACCAATGATACTTGGCGGATTGGTAAATACACAAGCATCGTATCCTGGATTCTTACACGACAAACCATGATCTCCATTATTATTATGATTTTCATAAATGTCGGAATAACCGCTAGGACCACCGTTTGATTTAATAATTGTAATTGTTGCCGATGCAAAAACTGATGTACATAAAAGTACTAATAATAAAATGTTTTTCATTAATCTTATAATTCTTTAAAATTTCACCTACTCTATCTAAGCTTTTCGATTGCCGCTTATCAAAAACACCTTAATTTGGTATGTCTAGAATTTACCATTAAGAGTTTTCAATTAAACGAAGATAAAAAATATTTTTTTAACTAAAAATTTTTAACTAAATACCGTAAAGCATTGATTTTCAAGATTAAATAATTCACAAATCACGAACATAGCACTTTCCAAATTAAAACTCTCTTAATTTCTATCCGACTTAGGATGATACTGATTAAATATTAAAAACATTCCTTTTTTCCCTCAAACGCAATTAATATTGCCCTAGCAATGGCCAAAACCTATTTCGCATCTGATTTTCATTTAGGTACTCCCGATTACGAAACATCTTTAATACGAGAAAAAAAAGTAGTAAGCTGGTTGAAGAGTATTGAGCACAATTGTGAAACCTTATTCTTAATGGGTGACGTTTTTGATTTTTGGTACGAGTACAAAACTGTTGTCCCAAAAAACTATTCGAGATTGTTAGGTCAACTTGCTAATATGACCGACAATGGTATAAAAATCTATTTCTTTAAAGGCAACCACGACATGTGGACCTTTGATTATTTACAAAAAGAGATTGGCATGACCATTATTGATGAAGAACTAATGCTGACTATGGACAACAAAAAGTTCTTCATGCATCACGGTGATGGACTTTCGAAAAGCGAACTTACCTACCATGTCATTCGCAAAATCTTTAGAAGCTATTTAGCAATTTGGCTCTTTCATAGACTTCACCCTAACTTCGGAATAGGTTTGGCCAATTTTTTGAGCAGAAGCAGTCGCAAGAAAAATAGTATTGCTGATGAACAAGATATACCTTTGGAAAAAGAACATCATTATCAATTTGCACTACATCACGCTGCTACTTCAGATACCGATTTTTATATTTTTGGGCATAGACATAAGCCGATGGATGTACAAGTAGGAAAAAAATCACGGTTAATAAACTTAGGCGATTGGGTAACAAAATTTACCTATGCTGAATGGGATGGAAAAGATATTACGCTACATACTTATCGTAATTAATGTATTAGTTGGTTTTCAGCTTAGTGCTCAAGACACACTTACATTGACTAATGTAAAAGATATCACCTCATTTGAGATGGATCTTAAAGGCAATATTTTTGTGGCAGACCAATCCTTAACTCTTTTTAAATATTCGAGTGATGGCAAACTGCTCACCAACGTGAGTATTAAATCCTATGGTCCGCTCACGTCTATTGATTGTAGTAACCCATTCGAAATTTATACTTTTCACAAAGATCAGAACATCATTGTGTTTTACGATAATATGCTAAATCTAAGAGGTGAGCTACGATTAAATGACTACTTCTACAACAATGTTTCTTGTGTCGCCAGATCCTTTGATAATCAAATTTGGCTTATGGATTTATCTCAATTCAAATTAATAAAAATCAATAAAAAAGGAGAAGTTTTAGCCGAGTCGCCTTATTTGAACAATGTTCTCGGCAATGATTTGAATACATTCAAAATATGGGAATTTGGTAATATGGTTTACGTTGCAGACTCATTGGTTGGTATTTATGAATTTGATATGTACGCAACTTACAATTCTACCTATTACTTATCGGGTATAAGCGAAGCAGAAAGTTATCCAGGAGGTTTTTATTTATCCTTTAAAGATAGCCTAATGCTTTACCCTCTGCTTAGCAGAAACCCTATTGATCTATTCGTAAAATTACCAGCAAACACCTTTTTTTCTTCAGCCAACAGAAAACTTTACTACCTCAGCCAAAACAAAATAATTTCTTACCTCAGCGAGTAAAAGGTATTTTTGCAGGTTAATACGCCATGCTCGAAACATTAGAGGGAATACACGCACGATTTAAAGAAGTAGAATTATTACTTAGCAGCCCTGACGTCGCTTCTGACATGAAGCAATTCACCAAGCTTACTAAAGAATATAGCGACCTAAAACAATTGGTTGAACGCTATTTTGAATATAAAAATCTTCTTGGAAATTTGGCGGAAGCCAAAGAAATATTAGAAAACAGCAATGATCCTGAAATGAAGGAGATGGCTAAAGAAGAATTTGAAGATTTAAATGGGAAACAAGGTCCTTTGGAGGAAGAGATAAAACTGCTACTAATACCCAAAGATCCAGAAGACGATAAAAATGCAATGGTCGAAATACGTGCCGGAGCCGGTGGGGACGAAGCCAGTATTTTTGCTGGAGATCTTTATCGCATGTACACCAAATTTTTTGACAACCAAGGTTGGAAACACGAAATAATGGACGTAACCGAAGGTACTGCAGGTGGTTTTAAAGAGGTTATTATAAAGGTAGAAGGCAATGAGATATTTGGAACCCTAAAATTTGAAGCAGGCGTACACCGCGTCCAGCGCGTACCCGAAACCGAAACACAAGGTCGTGTGCATACATCTGCTGCGACAGTTGCCGTACTGCCGGAAGTAGAAGAAATTGATTTACAAATAAACCCTGCGGATATAGATATGCAAACCAGTCGCTCGGGAGGTGCTGGTGGGCAGAACGTAAATAAGGTAGAAACCAAAGTACAACTAACTCATAAGCCAAGTGGAATAGTTGTAGTTTGCCAACAAGCAAGATCTCAATTAGCCAATAGGGAGTTAGCGATGGATATGATTCGCTCAAAATTATACGATATCGAACTTGTAAAACGTAATGGTGACATTGCTGCACAGCGTAAAACAATGGTGAGCACAGGAGATAGATCTGCCAAAATACGAACGTATAATTATCCTCAAGGTAGAGTAACCGATCACCGTATCAATCTTACATTATATAACCTAAACGGAGTGATGAATGGTGATATCATGGAAGTAATCAACGCATTAAAAATGGCAGAAAATGATGAAAAGCTAAAAGTAGGCGGGTTGTAATCTCATTTTTATTTTTTTCTGGCAATAACGGTTATGATTTTAGGCTATTTAGTGTAAAATATTATTTTTGCAATCAAAATAGATTAAAATATGCGTCATCAAGCAATAAAAACCGTTTCAAGTCGAAAAAATACATTTTCTCACAAAGGAAATGTTTCATTCACCAAGCTTTACAATTCCAATGTGTTTGATGATCTCGCAATGCGCGATTTCTTGAGCAAAGAAGCATATGAATCTGTTACAAAATCTGTAGCTGAAGGAAAAACTATCAATCGTAAAATGGCAGAGCATGTAGCCTCTGGCATGAAGCGATGGGCATTGAGCAAAGGAGCAACGCATTACACTCATTGGTTTCAACCACTTACAGGTTCTACTGCCGAAAAACACGACTCTTTCTGGGAACCAAGTGGAGGTAAAGCAGTAGAGAAATTTTCAGCTGGATCATTGGTACAACAAGAACCCGATGCATCAAGTTTACCAAATGGAGGACTTCGAAATACGTTTGAAGCAAGAGGATATACCGCTTGGGACCCATCATCGCCTGCATTTATTCACGAAAACAGCACCGGTAAAACGTTGTGTATCCCAACCGTTTTTGTTTCATACAATGGAGAAGCACTAGATTATAAAGCCCCTCTTCTAAAATCTATCAAACTGGTAGATCAAGCAGCAACAGAAATTTGCAAATACTTCCTTAAAAAAGTAACCTCGGTTAAACCATCATTGGGTATAGAACAAGAATACTTTCTAGTGGATGAAGCTATGTTTAATGCTCGTCCAGACTTAATGATGTGTGGAAGAACGCTGGTGGGCCATGCTCCTGCCAAAGGCCAACAAATGGATGACCACTATTTTGGAGCCATTCCTGATAGGGTTTTTAATTACATGTATGAAGTGGAAATAGAGGCCGCCAAACTAGGTATTCCGTTAAAAACCCGTCACAACGAAGTTGCGCCTGGACAATATGAATGCGCGCCCATGTTTGAAGATGTAAATCTTGCCGTAGATCATAATCAATTATTGATGGATCTAATGGACCACTTAGCTAACAAACATCATTTCCGTGTTCTATTTCACGAAAAACCATTCGCAGGCATAAACGGATCAGGCAAACACAACAACTGGTCGTTAATTACGAATACAGGCACTAACCTTCTTTCGCCAGGAAGTGACCCAAATTCTAACTTACTTTTCTTGACTATTTTTATAAATACTATCAAGGCGTTACATGACAATGCAGACATCATAAGGGCCAGCATTGCATCTGCTTCTAATGATCACAGACTGGGAGCTAACGAGGCACCTCCAGCTATTATATCTGCATTCGTAGGTTCTAAACTTACCGATGTTTTAAATGCATTTTTAAGTGATAGCACGGCAAGCGATAAAGATGATCGGAAATCTATTCACATAGATACTATACCCGAAATATTTAGGGATAATACGGATAGAAATAGAACGTCACCTTTTGCATTTACAGGTAATAAATTTGAGCTTAGAGCAGTAGGCTCATCAGCAAACTCGGCACAACCTATGACGGCACTAAACAGCGCTGTTGCGAATCAATTAATTTTATTTAAACAAGCAGTAGACCATGCAATAGAAAATGGAACTGACCAAAAATCTGCTATCGTATCTGAACTAAAGCAAGTTTTGAGAAGTGCGCAAAATATTCTTTTTGAAGGGAATAATTACAGCGATGAGTGGGCTTCGGAGGCGGCTAAACGTGGATTGAGTAATATTAAAAACACCGCAGAAGCTCTAAAGGCTTATGTAAGTCCACAAGCAGAAGAAACCTTTGTAAAAAACGGAGTTTTCACAAAAGAAGAATTGCATGCCCGCTTTGAAATAATGTTGGAAGAGTACATCAAAAAAATCCAAATTGAAGGTCGAGTATTGGGCGATTTAGTGTACACCTTTATACTTCCCCCAGCTATTGAATACCTTACTTCGCTAGCTCAAAACGTAAAAGCTATGAAAGATTCTGGACTTAATGCAGGTCTTGCGCAACTTGATCTTATCCAGGAAATCGCAGAACATATTGATCAGGCTAAAGCGAAAACAGATGTAATGGTTGAAGCTAGAAGAGTAGCTAATTTAGAA
>CAMDCQ010000147.1 GCA_945890595.1 Chitinophaga pinensis | reverse complement strand
GTGTACCCGTACAACAAGATGTTTATGCCTACACGCTCAAAGTAACTTCACTTAATAAGGAAGTCTATGAATACAGCGGTACACTTACACTAATTCGATAAAAACAATCGTAATATCTTAAAAAAGGAAACTTCGGTTTCCTTTTTTTTTGCCCTTCGTACTAAACAACACTAATATCTAAAATGCATTTGGTATGGTGATTCCATTTATAGGATAAGATATGGAGATGCTTTACATTAGATTAAATTAACAAGACCTTTAATAATCTTGACCAATCTATTGTAAAATAAGTATACCGCTGTTTCATGTTGTACATCCTTAGATGGGGAGAAAATCACTATATTGTCTAACTTCATTTCCTTACATTATTGTTAACTTCGTACTCCTATTTCTTTGAACCTTGAAATTTGACAATACAGCTGAAAATAAAGAGATCGTAAATCAATATAGGCAGTTGCTGCGCGTATCAAAATGGTCGCGCGAAAAAGGTGATATTACTATTATACGAAAGGCGTTTGATCTTGCGATGGAATCGCATAAGGACATGCGTCGCAAATCTGGTGAGCCATACATTTTTCATCCAATAGCCGTTGCTCGAATTGCTGCAGAAGAAATAGGTTTAGGGACAACTTCAATAGTATGCGCTCTACTACATGACGTAGTAGAAGATACCGATGTAAAGCTAGGAGACATTAAACTAGAGTTTGGTGAAAAGGTAGCGAACATAATCGACGGTCTTACGAAAATATCTGGAGTCTTTGATACAAACTCACCGCAAGCAGAGAATTTTCGTAAAATGCTGCTTACCATGGCTGATGATGTTCGGGTTATTCTTATTAAACTATGTGACCGATTGCATAATATGCGTACGTTAGAGCACATGAGCGATAAAGGTCAACTCAAAATTGCATCTGAAACTAGTTTTATCTACGCACCACTTGCCCACCGTTTAGGTTTATATACTATAAAATCTGAGTTAGAAGATCTTTCCTTAAAATATACTCAGCCAGCACTTTATCAAGAATTAAAAACCAAACTTAACGCCACAAAGGAGCAAAGAAATAGATTCATCCGTTCCTTCATCAAGCCGATAAAATCAGAGCTGGATGAGCTTGAGATAAAATATGAGATAAAAGGCCGCCCGAAATCTATATACAGCATCTATAATAAGATGACTAACAAACAATTGGAGTTTGAGGACGTATATGACTTATTCGCTGTACGAATAATAATTGACAGTGATCCTGAAGATGAAAAAATGGATTGTTGGAATGTATACTCTATAGTCACTAGTATTTTTAAACCTAATCCTGAACGGATGCGCGATTGGATATCAATACCCAAAACCAACGGATATGAAAGTTTACATGCCACAGTTATGGGACCTCGAGGTCAATGGGTAGAAGTGCAAATACGCACTACAAGAATGGATGCGATTGCTGAAAAGGGTTACGCAGCACACTGGAAATACAAAGACAACACGTCAAATCAAGACGCTGCTAATAGTTTGGATAGTTGGATAAAGCAAATAAGGGAGGTATTAGAAGACCATGATAGCAACGCTCTAGAATTTTTAGATAAATTTAAAATGAGCTTGTATGCCGAAGAAGTTTTCGCATTTACTCCTAGAGGAATGATAAAAAAACTTCCCAAAGGTTCCACCGCATTAGATTTTGCTTTTGACATACACACTGAAATAGGCGCAAAATGCTTAGGGGCTAAGGTTAATGGAAAACTTGTGCCGCTGAGTTATGTTATTCAAAACGGTGATCAAATTGAAATTCTTACTTCTGCAAAGCAAAAACCAAACAAAGATTGGTTGTCATTTGCAAAAACAACCAAAGCGAGAACTAAAATAAAGCAAAGCTTAAAAGATGAAAAGCGCATAGTCGCCTCTCTTGGTAAAGAAGCTTTAGCGCGGAAAATGAGAAATTCAAATTTCGATTATACTACGGAAAACCTTAATAAACTAGTAACATACTATGGCGTTGAAGATGAATTAGAGTTAACCTTTCGTATCGGGACCGGCAATATTGATAAAGAAAAAATAAAGTTAAGTGAAATTCTAATAGATTCTGGTAAAGGTGGTGGCCATAAAGCCGGTATAGATAGAGATGATGCGAAACTAAAATCACAAACCTCTAACGAGTTAATTTTGGGAGATGCCAACGTAGATATGGAATATACCTTGGCAAGTTGCTGTAACCCTATTCCTGGGGACAAAGTGATGGGTTTTATTACCGTTATGGGTGATATAAAAATTCATCAAACCTCCTGTAAAAATGCTGCCAATTTAATGTCTCGATTCGGCTATAGAATTATTAAAGCTCGGTGGTCTAGTGAATCAAAAAATGAGGAGAATTTTCAAGCAGCTATTGAAATAAAGGGCATCGATTCACTTGGTTTAGTAAGTAAAGTTACTGACATTGTTTCCAAACAGTTGAAAGTAAACATGAAAACAATCAGTTTTGAATCCTTGGACGGAACGTTTGTAGGTAAACTAAAAATTCAGGTAGCTGATACGAAGCACCTTGATAAATTAATGAGAGAATTAAAAGGAATTGATGAATACATTACCGTAAATAGAATATTCCTAGACAACATACCTAAAATAACAAACCTATAAATGGAAGATATAACTAGCATAAAAGATGAGGTGAAAAACCTTTTTACGCTTTACTTGGAGAAAAAAGGACAACGTAAAACACCAGAGCGATATGCTATACTGGATGAAATATATAGTCACAAAAAGCATTTTGATGTAGATACGCTTTACATCCAAATGAAAAACCGCAACTACCATGTGAGTAGAGCTACCGTTTACAATACGCTAGATTTATTACAGGAATGCGGTCTAGTTATCAAACACCAATTTGGTCAAAACATGGCTCAGTTTGAGCAAGCATATGGGTATAAACAACACGATCACATCATATGCAACACCTGTGGTAAGGTTATGGAATTTTGCGATCCGAGGATTCAGCAAATTACTTCAAAAATGGCAGAATTACTAAATTTTGAAGTATCTAGACATTCGCTTAATCTGTTTGGAGATCCGCTGGTGGATGATTTAGGTTTATGTATGAATTGTGACAATCAAGTTAAAGTAGTAGAAAAAAAATAAATGGTAGATGTATTATTAGGCCTCCAATGGGGTGACGAAGGCAAAGGGAAAATAGCGGATTATCTTACACCTAAATATAAGGTTGTAGCTCGTTTTCAAGGGGGACCCAACGCAGGGCACTCACTCGAGTTTAACGGTCAAAAGCACGTATTAAATACTATCCCATCTGGAATATTTCACGATGGTTGTATCAATATTATTGGCAACGGTGTTGTTATTGATCCTGTACGCTTTATGGAAGAAATAGACCGGACTGCTGCAGCTGGAGCTAACGTAAAAGAAAACTTGCGCATCTCGTATAAAGCTCACATAATCATGCCTACACACAAAATACTTGATGCGGCAAGCGAATGGAGCAAAGGAGACAAAAAAATAGGCAGTACCCTACGAGGAATTGGCCCCACTTATCGCGAGAAGATAGGTAGAGGAGGGTTACGCATAGGTGAGTTATTCGCACCTAATTTTGAACAAAATTATCATGAAAAGAAACTACGCTCATTACAAGTTGTAGAGCAATTTGGCTTCACTGATTTTGATTTGGATGCAATGGAAGAAGAATTTTTTACCGCGGTTGAACGCCTTAGAAAATATCAATTTGTTAATAGTGAATATCTCGTAAACCAGCATATTACCAATGGTGATAAAATACTTGCTGAAGGGGCGCAAGGTAGCATGTTGGATATAGATTTTGGTTCATACCCATTTGTAACTAGTAGTAATACAACCGTTGGCGGCGTAAGCACTGGCTTAGGAATAGCTCCCAAACACATCCATAAAGTAAAAGGTATTTTTAAGGCTTATTGTACTCGTGTGGGAAGCGGTCCTTTCCCCTCTGAGTTGAACGATGAAATGGGCGAACACATACGTACTGTAGGAAACGAATTTGGCGCAACTACAGGTAGACCACGCAGAACAGGATGGTTGGATCTTGTCGCTTTAAAATATGCTATTATGCTAAGCGGTGTTGATGAGCTTTGTATGATGAAAGCAGACTGTTTAAGCGGAATTGATGAGGTTATGGTAGGAACAAGCTATAAGGGAGATTTGATTGAAACAGATGAGGTTCCCTTTGATTTGAATGCAGATAATTTTAAGTCGGTATACGAGGTTCATCCAGGTTGGCAAGAAGATATCACTAAATGTAAATCTCACGAAGAGTTGCCTCAGTCGTTCAAGAATTACATCAGCAGCATAGAACAACAAATTAATGTACCCATAAGTATAATATCTGTTGGGCCAGGAAGAGATCAAACCATAATAAAATAAGCCTCCTTTATTTAGCAGTTTTCACAATTAACTACTGAAGTAACCATTTTGGGTTTACTTCCTATTTTGCAAAGGCTAACTAATTAACCTAAAAAAAACTAAAAAAAATGAACGCATACGTATTCCCAGGACAAGGAGCTCAGTTCGTAGGAATGGGCAAAGAACTTTATGAAAATAATGTTGAAGCAAAAGCATTATTTGAAAAAGCCAACGAGATATTAGGCTTTCGTATCACGGATGAGATGTTTGAAGGAACTGAAGATGGTCTAAAACAAACCAATATTACACAACCTGCAGTATTCCTCCATTCTGTTATTCTGGCAAAAACTATTGCTAATTTTAAACCAGATATGGTTGCCGGACATAGTTTAGGTGAGATATCTGCCCTGGTCGCAGCTAATTGTTTGGCATTTGAAGATGGACTACGATTAGTAGCTATTCGAGCAAATGCTATGCAGAAAGCCTGTGAAGCAAATCCTAGTACTATGGCTGCTATTATAGGTTTAGACGACGATGTAGTAGAGCAAGTTTGCGCTGGTATCAGTGAAGTTGTTGTTGCCGCAAATTACAACTGTCCTGGTCAACTGGTGATTTCTGGAAGTAACGAAGGTATTGAATTGGCCTGTGCAGCACTTACAGAAAAAGGTGCAAGGAGAGCATTGAAACTTCCTGTAGGTGGAGCATTTCATTCCCCGCTCATGGAACCAGCAAGAGAAGAACTTGCTAAGGCCATAGAAACCACCGTTTTTTCTGTACCTATTTGCCCTGTTTATCAAAATGTAAGCACACGTGGTGAAACAAATCCTGACAGCATTAAGGCAAATCTCATTTCGCAACTTACTTCATCCGTAAAGTGGACCCAAAGTGTACAAAACATGATTGAAGATGGAGCCTCAAAATTTACCGAAGTGGGTCCTGGAAAAGCACTTCAAGGTATGATCTTAAAGATCAATAAAGAGGTAGAACGTGACGGCATCAGCTAGATTATCTAACTGATAGTTTAAATAATAGTCGCCTTACTATTAAGGTTATTGATAACCGGCAAATTAGCCAATACCAAAATTAATGCTAAAAAAATAAGCTGACATAGAATCGAGTTGCATTTATTTGCCTTGAATCCAATTCAATCTCTAACTTTTATTATCTAATTACCAGAGTTAAGGTCATGCTATGATCAAAATCAACCGTCAGATTATATCCAAATTTGGCGGTTACAAATAGAATTTATTGCATTGCACTAGAATCTTGTTTAACTTTCCAAACCCCAATTAGGCGTAAGTATAAAAATAAATATTTTTGACTCTACTCAATTTATTTGAAAATTAAGTAAAATTGTGCAATCTTATTGTAATAAAAATGATTTTTTTTGACGAGGTAAATTCAATAGTTGAACTTAATTTCAAGAGCGAAACGCACCAGTTTGACTTAAAGCAGATTCAAAATATCTATATAAAAACGGCTAAAATACTATTTTGGAAACGCTATACTTTAACCGTAATTTACAAGGATAAAAAAGTTTTCCAATATCCTTTTAGCGCTAAAAAAAGAATCCATATAAAAAAGGAAGTTTTTAATATTAAAGCAGCTATTAGATTCGCTTAACTTTTATTTTATCAATTATTAGTTAAGGTATTATTACACCC
>CAMDCQ010000146.1 GCA_945890595.1 Chitinophaga pinensis | reverse complement strand
GTGATTGACAATTTTTCTTCCAAATTCTCATCTCTTCTTAGGATTATTCTGTACCTATTTCGGAATGTAGTTGATATTTTTTTTCGGAAAGAACCCACTTTTTATTAATGATTGACGTATAATTAAAATATTTTTGCTGCTCTTCAGTTAATAAGCTAACAAAGGTAATACTAATACTACTAGTTTGAAAATAACTAAATTTATAGCACTCATTTTACTATTGAGCATAGTAAACAACGCACATGGACAGTCAAAAAAAGACCCATGGGTAAAAAAGAATTGGAATAATATGATTGCACGGTTCAATATTTATTTTAACGCAGATCAGAAAATGAATACCGCTTTGGTAGACTTGGCATCCAAACAGAAGGATGATTTTTCAGATTATATTTCTGTTTATCCCTATGGAACGTCGGAAGATTTGAAGGCGTTAAGACCTGCTATGGAGGAAGTAATGAAAAAGGCTTCCAAAGTAATTCAAAATAAACCCCGAAGTAAATGGGCTGATGACGCCTATTTTTTAATTGGTCAGACACAATTTTTTAGTGGAGACTATTTTTCATCAATTGAAACCTTTCAATTTGTAAATACTAGCTATACTGATGAGCACATAAAAGCTTTGAGTCAATTGTGGTTAATGAAAAGCTACATACAACAGGGAAAGTACGACGATGCGGAGGCTATCTATAGTGTGTTAAAAGAAAACAAATCAACTAATAAAGATTTTAAAACAGATCTTAATCTTTCTGCAGGTGATTTGCTTGCTAAACAAAACAAAAAAAACGAAGCCATAAAATTACTTACTGCTGGCCTTTCAGGAGTTAAGAATAAAACCTTGAGGTATCGTATTAATTTTGTTCTTGGTCAATTGTATCTGGAAAATAAAAATTATAAAAAAGCAGGAGAAAGTTTTATTAAAGTATTAAAAACGAATGCACCCTATGAATATGTATTCCAAGCTAATTTAGGCTTAGCTAGAAGTTCTGCGGAAGCTGGTGCACAAGGCTTACAGAAAACAAAAAAATACTTAAAACGTATGCTTGACGATGATAAAAACATCGATTATTACGATCAGATTTATTACGAGTTGGCAATGCTTGAATTTGCGGGTAACAACAAAGATCAAGGACTCGAATATATGCTACGTTCTTCCACCAGCTTTAAAAACAATAATACCCAACATACAAAAACCTATCTTTACTTAGCTGACTACTTTTTTAATGAGCGGAATTATGAAAAAGCTCAGTCCTACTTTGACAGTACCGTAGCTATTATTCCTGAGAAGTATCCTGATGTTGAAAAAATAAAAGCAAAGCATACCGTCCTTTCCAAACTAATTGAAAATATAAAGACCATTAGTACACAAGACAGCTTAATTGCATTAAGCAAACTAGATAGAGCCGAGCTAGACAAGCGAGTGGAAAATATGCTTGCCAATGAACAAGAACAAGAAAGGAAAGCCAAAGAAGAGGCTCAAATAAAAGCTGAGCAAGCAAAATTAAACGCCCGAAATACAGGAGGGATGCCAATTCAAGATTTAAGTCAATCTGGCAATATTTGGTATTTTTACAATACTAGTGCAGTCGGTCGTGGGTCTTCAGACTTTAATCGAATATGGGGGAATAGACAGCATAGTGATTTTTGGAGATTTATAAATAGAGGCTCAATGGGTAATGAACTAAAAGATAAAGAAGAGCAAAAGAAAGATGATGAAGAACAACCAACTCTGCTTGCCGAAGACGAAGAGCAGAATGAAATACTAAAGGATGTATCTGCAGACAAAAAGAAATTTTACGCCAATATTCCATTTACTGCCACGTCATTACTACTTGCTAATAAACAAATAGCAGACGCCTACATGAGTAACGGTAAAATATACTTTGAAGAACTCAAAGAGTATAATGAAAGTAAACTCAATTTAACCACTTTACTTAAACGTTATCCTACCACAATTCACGAACCGGAAGCGCTATTTTATTTATCTAAAAACGGGACAGAACTAGGAAATAGTGCTGAAGCTGAAAAATATGCGACGATAATCGCGACTCGATTTCCTGAAACACTTTATAATAACGTCTTAAATGCTGTTGCTATTCAAGAAGACAATGCTGACATCGATGCTATCCACAAGTATGAGGAGATGTACGAATCGTTTAAATCAGAGAATTTTAATACTACCCTTGCCATCAAAAAAGAAATAGATATTCAATATCCAGGCAGTTCTATTCAGGGCAAAGTAGATTACCTTTATGCATTGACCATTGGAAAAACCAAAGGAAAAGAGGCCTACCTAAACGAATTAAAAGTGGTACAAGATGCTTATGCGGGTAATGAAATAGGAGATATTGCCGCCTATACACTGAGATTGCTGAGTACAGACGCTACGACTACTTCCAATACTTTATTCTCAGGGGAAGAAGGTGTCTTTTACTATGCAATCACAGGGACTACTGTTGACCCAAATAAGGTTGAAGTACAACTAACTGAATACAACGAACGGTTTTTCCCAGGACGGAAAATGATTGTCCGCAGCATGATATTCGGAGATAAGCAATTGTATTACATTAAGCAGTTTGAAACTCAAAAGTTAGCGCTAGACTATCATCAAGAGTTAGAAAGAAACAAAGTGTTTTTGACCGATGCCGGCTTATCAGGAGTTAAATTCTATGCTATAACTGAGACTAATTTCAAAACATTAGTGACAAGTACCAAAGAATCAGAGTACATTCTATTTTTCAATCAAAAATATAAATAAGCCTTATGGCATCAAAAAAACAAACAGCTATAGCTAGCCAATCGTGGGCTATCAAAATATGGAAATGGTTTGGTATTACCGTTTTAATCGGTGTGTTATTCCTGGCAAGTATCAAGATTGGTATTTGGGGTGCATTACCAGATACTACAGAGTTAGAAAACCCCAAAACAAAGTTGGCTTCCGAAATATACTCGTCTGACAATACCGTTTTGGGTAAAATGTTTTATCAAGAAGACAGAACCAATTGTGATTTTTCAGACATACCGCCCTACCTTAAGAATGCTTTAATAGCGACAGAAGACGCCCGATTTTACAAGCATAGTGGTATAGATGCAAAAGCTTTAACTCGAGCTATTATTCGACTAGGAAGTGACGGCGGAGGAAGTACCATTACGCAACAATTGGCATTAAATTTATTTCAAGAGAGAGCCGATAATATTGCGTTTAGACTAATTCAAAAAATAAAAGAATGGTTTTTAGCCATAGAAATAGAGAAGCGTTATACAAAAGATGAAATCATTCTTATGTACTTTAACACGGTACCTTATGGCAATAGCTACGGCATAAAATCTGCATCCAAACGATATTTTAATAAAAAAACAAAAGATTTAAAAATAGAAGAAGCCGCCGTACTTGTAGGTATGTTAAAAGCTAACACCTACTATAATCCTGTACGAAACCCTGAAAATGCTACCCGCAGGCGGAACGTGGTATTGAATCAAATGGAAAAATACAATTTTCTAGATGAACAAGAATGTGACAGCTTGAAAAAAATACCATTAGTTGCAAATCATAACTTTGTGGACCACAATAGTGGCCTTGCCACTTACTTTCGATCGTATCTTGATCAGTGGATGAAAGACTGGACACGCAAATATGAAGCAGAGACAGGAGTTAAATATAACATCTATGATGACGGACTTAAGATATACACTACCATAGATTCTAAGTTACAAGCGTTTGCAGAAGCTGCTGTATCCAATCATATGGCTAAGCTACAACAGCAGTTTTGGAACGAAACCAAAGGAAGAGGCAGAGATCCTTTCTACAAAGAAGATGAACGAGGAGATATGGTTGCAGACCCAGATTATCCTGCACGTATGATAAAAAGTTCGCAGCGTTATCGTGACCTTAAAAAAGCTTATGGTAGCAATAAAGATTCCATCAATTATCATCTCAATAAACCCGTTAAAATGAGTTTATTCTCCTGGAAAGGGGATATTGATACCGTGTTAAGTCCGATGGATTCTCTTAGATATGTGAAGCAAATATTGCACACTGGATTTATGAGCTTTGAGCCACAAACAGGATTTATAAAGGCCTGGGTTGGAGGAATTAATCATACACATTTTCAATACGATCACGTGAATAAAAAATCGGGACGGCAAGTTGGCTCTACTTTCAAACCTTTTGTTTACGCAAGAGGGCTAGACGACGATAAGATTCAACCATGTGAGGTAGAAAGCACTGGACCCGTAGTTGTAGAATATGGAAACGGAATGCAATGGTCACCACAAAACTCAGGTAAAACTGCCTCAGAACTCACTTTTTATCAAGGCTTACAACAATCAGTTAATACGATAACAGCCCGAATTATGAAACGACTCGGTCCAAATAGTGCTGAGGTTGTAAAACAAACTGCAGCTAATATGGGAATAGACGATAGTAAGTTTGAACCTTATCCGTCTATTTGTCTTGGCACCATGGATATTTCGGTATTTGAAATGGTTGGGGCCTATGGTACTTTTGTAAATGGAGGCACTTTTGTAGAACCTATTTTTGTAACGAGAATAGAGGACAAAAACGGAAATGTACTTGAAGAATTTACGCCAAAAAGAAATGAGGCTCTTAGAATGCAATCTGCGTATATTATCTGTAAAATGCTTGAGCGAGTTACCATGTCTGGCGGAACCGCTGCTAGACTGCGACGCAATTATAAAATACCCGGAGATGTCTCCATTGGAGGAAAAACCGGAACAACTCAGAATAACTCTGACGGCTGGTTTATGGGTATTACACCAAATTTAGTGAGTGGATGTTGGGTTGGAGCAGATGAGCGAAATGTACATTTTAGAAGTACCGCATTGGGACAAGGTGCTAATATGGCATTGCCCATATTTGGAGAATACATGCAACGAATTTACGCTAGCTCTAAGATGAACTGGGGTCGTGGGATTTTCAAAGCGCCAGATATTGAGATGACCATAGATCTGAATTGCGACAATTACGTTGGAGGGCAAAATAACAGTGACGCTGAAAATGCAGAGGGATCTGTAAATGATAAAGATTTATTTTAGACTCTTTGCGCTACATCATTGTATTGATTAAACGTTTACGCGTATGTCGGATTTAGATGATTGAATAAACATTGCCGTAATTTGGTAAATTTGAAAACCATATAACTGCAATTCTATGACGCAATCAAAAAATATTTTACTACTCCTTTTAATTTGTACACACTTTGTATCGAAAGCCAGTATTAGAGATTCATTATTTAAAAACCAACACTTTGAGCTAAGTTTTGGTCAATCATTATTGTTTATTTCTAACAGTAAGCAAATTGACCTCCGCACGCAAGAAGCCCTGGTTGTACCTACAAATGCTATTTTATTTTTTGCAGAGCTTAGACCTCACAAGACCATGAGAATCCCTGTGTTTTTTAATTTGGCTACGGAAACAAAACAATTTGTAATAGACGGCAAAACCGTTAGTGAGCGAGCAGCACCAACCCTCGGGACAGGATTAACCTTTAAGGTTTTCGAATTCAAAATTGATTCCACATCAAAAATTGAATTTGAAGCAGGCCCATTAACCAGTGTGTTATTTAACAAGAATGACAACTTGCGTATTGCACCTATTATAGCTGGACGCTTCAGAATAATGCGAGGTTCGAATTTTGTCATGTATGCAGGAATTAGTTACTCTTTGGGAATAAATGCGTTAGGATTACTTTACGGCACAGGAACGATATTCTAATAGAGATTCAAGGCATAGCCTACCTCAATACTGTTCATACCAGCTAAATTTTTCCTGAATAATTCTGAACTTCTCATTCGTCAGATATTCTAAAAAAGCACCAGACACAGGGGTTCGTTTCTTTCCTTTTAGCCAAATTAGACTCCAAGTGGTTATTATGGGTAGTCCTTTAATAGGCACAATTTGCAACTCATTTTTAGCTAACTCATTGCGAATACCGATAAGCGGCATTATAGAATACCCTAACCCTGCCAACAATGCTTGTTTTACAGCCTCATTTGAGGTTAGTTCCATTTTACGTAAGACAGATAAATTATTTTGTAAGATGAAATTCTCCATAGTCTGACGTGTCCCAGAACCTTTTTCACGAAAT
>CAMDCQ010000145.1 GCA_945890595.1 Chitinophaga pinensis | reverse complement strand
CTATTCGATCACCAATGCGCTTGGTCAATTAATGGAACAAAATACTTTATCTGGCACTACCATTGATTTATCCAACCTAAAAAATGATGTTTATATACTTACGGTACAGTCTGAACACAAAACGCACATAAGCAGAATTATAAAACGATAATTTATTAAACCTGAATTACCACAATGCCATTAAAAGTAACTTTCCCTCAAGCAGTATCCTATTTTTTCATAAGCTGTATGTTATTTACGAGCTGCGTAAGTTCCACAGTAATTCGTTCATATCCAGACGGTGCAGATCTAAGAATTGACGGAGTTGACGTAGGCAAGACACCGTATCGATATGAAGACAATAAAATAACCTTTAGTACCACTGATATTCGACTTAGCGCAGAAGGTTATCGTACCTTAAATACCAGCATAAGTAAAGATGAAGAAGTAGATGTAGGACCTGCAGTTGCCGGTTTTTTTGTTCTAATTCCATGGCTTTGGGTTATGAAATACAAAAGTAATTACACGTTTGATTTAAAACCTGAAACGCCCGCTGTCACTCCACCTTTAAAAGCGCCCACGAGCGTCGATGCACCTGCAATCAGTTCAAAATCCGATAGACTGAGAGAATTAAAGTCGTTGCTTGACGAAGGTTTAATCACCCAAACGGATTACGATCTTCAGAAGAAGAAAATTTTAGAGGAACAATAGTTTTATCGTACTAGTAGGATTTATAAAAATGTTAACCCGATGGGTACATCTGTAATCCAACCGGTTATACTGTAACGGCGTGCAAAAACGGGAAGCACTTCATGCTCCGTTTCAGAAGTAAAAATAACGAAGCTTCCCTGATGAGGTTCTACCTTCACTTCACCTTGATCGGTGTATATCACGAGCTCACCTCCATCTCCTTTTTGCCAATCGGTAAGGTATAGTATTATGGTAAAAAAACGATGCTGTTGTTTAGCAAATCTATCGCGATGTTTTCTGTAGTAACTGCCTTTTTCGTAAATGGCAAACATTAGCTCCTTGTCCTTGAGTGGCAAAAAAAAATGTCGATTTAACAGGGAGATAAGGCCATCAATATGAGAGGAATAAGAAGCTAATATAGGGCTGCTTGATGTCTCTTCTATCCAAAGAATAGAGTCTTTACGTATCTCTTCATTTATGCTAAAGGATGCACCTTTTCCAATACCCGCTTTTTTAAACTGATCTTGATCGTAGCGTATCTCCATGAGTGCTCGCAAGGCTGCCGCATCGGTTACATTAATGATATTCCTGTGAATATAATATCCGTGCTGCTCTATACCAGAAAGCATTTCATTTAAAACGCCTTCCTCCACCAAAAATGGTTTCAATAAATAATGAGCTTAATGCCTCGAAGGTAATTTAAATTACGGCAGTTCTGTCTATTCATCTTCGCCTAAATATTTAAAACGGTGATACCCAAGAAATGGTCATAACTTTGCGTTCATAAAATGCTTCACTACACCACGCATTTAAGCACACCTGATGCAGAATGGGTCACCTTTATACACGGTGCTGGCGGCAGCAGTGGTATTTGGTTTAAGCAAATTAGAGCTTTCCAGAAACATTTTAATGTGTTGCTTATAGACTTACGTGGTCACGGGAAGAGTAAAAAGCCGATTTACGAGCAATTAAAACACTATCAGTTTGACAATATAGGCGATGAAGTAATAGAAGTGCTCAATCATTTACACATAAAAAATACGCATTGGGTAGGCATTTCGTTGGGTACTATTGTTATTCGCGAAATCACTGAACGTTTTCCTGAGCGCACCCTGACCATGATAATGGGTGGCGCCATTATGAAGCTTAACCTTAGAGGTCAAGTATTAATGAGGCTAGGTTCTATGCTCAAATCTGTTGTGCCTTACTTGGTGCTTTACAGGTTTTTTGCGCATATTATAATGCCTAAAAAAAGCCATAGAGAAAGCCGAAATTTATTTATAAATGAGGCTAAAAAACTCTACCAACAAGAGTTTAAAAGATGGTTTACGCTGGTGGCAGAGGTTAATCCATTGCTAAAGTATTTTAGGTTTAAGGATAGTGGAATACGCACATTGTATATTATGGGTGCTGAAGACCACATGTTCTTACCCAGTATTTCCAAAATAGTACAAGACCACGCTAGCTCTCGCTTGGTTGTTTTACCTAGTTGCGGTCATGTCGTAAATGTAGAGCAACCACATCTGTTTAATGAGATTGCTGTGGATTTTCTAAAAGGTCGTTAAGATTTTACACATTTTCTTCTTGTAGTGAAGTTGTACCTTTTTTGAGAAATAAATAAAGGCAAGATTTATCCTACTATTGCATTGTGAGTAATACCTTGTATCTAGTACCCAATTTTATTGGTGAGTTTAATAAAGAATACCTCCCAAAACGAACATTGGACCACACTTATCAGCTAACACACTTTATTGTTGAGAAAGAGAAAACGGCTCGTGCATTTCTCAAAGCAATTGAACATCCTACACCTCAGAATGATTTTGTATTTATTGAACTAGACAAACACAATGATTACGCGGGTTTTAAGGCATTTTTTAACACATACATTAGTACACAAAGCATAGGAGTAATTTCCGAAGCAGGATTACCCGCTATTGCGGATCCGGGCAGCGAAGTAGTCAAATATGCTCATTCAAAAGGTGTGACTGTTGTGCCCTTATCGGGCAGCTCATCCATCTTTTTAGCACTTATGGCTAGCGGTATGGATGGCCAGCATTTTCAGTTTAACGGTTATTTGCCGATAGATACTCGAGACCGAATGATTGCGTTAAAAGAAATGGAAATTCGCTCCCGAAAAGTAACTCAACTCTTTATGGAAGCGCCGTATCGCAACAACCAATTTCTAGAGTTTTTAATCAAAAACTTACAAAAAGACACCCAATTATGCGTCGCTGTGGATATAGAAAAAGAAGGTGAAGAAACCATTATTTCTAAAACCATTAAGGATTGGAAAGTCAACGAGCTGGAACTTCACAAAAAGCCTGCTATTTTTATCATAGGGTAAGGTCGATTTCAGTTATTCCAGAACAGTTAGTGTTCCGTTACTGTAATGTCTTACCCTATCTGCACCTATGGCATTCACAACATAAAAATAGCATCCAGATGGTACTCTCTTTCCCCGGTAAGTGCCATCCCACGGTTGCATACATTCATCTGTTTCAAATATTTTCTCCCCCCACCGGGTGTACACTTCGAAGTGAAATTGTGAGATATATAATCCTCTTATCCTATAAACGTCATTTAAACCATCACCATTAGGTGACATAGCATTAGGCGCAAATAGTGCAGAACTGCTGCCGGTACAATTAGAATTGGAATAGCTACTTAAGCCGTCTTGCGATACTGCAACTACCTGATAGCATGCCTCACTCGCACATTCAATATCACCTGTTTTGTCAATATAGGTAGTATCTAATTTACCCGTAACGGTAGCTATTAAAACGGATACTTCATTATCTTTCTTAAATACCTGGTATTGTTCAAATTTAGTATCCCAAATTCTTTCTTGCGTCCAAGTAAGTAAAGGATAAAGTGAGAGGTCATTTTCTACTTTCAAGTAAATGGAGTTTACTGTATTAGATGGAGCACTTATGCCTCCACACTCATCCACCTGTCTTACTTTATAGGAATAGCTTCGTTGTTGCGTATTAACCGAATTATCTAGATAAGCCAACACGTTAGGGCTACTAATAACGTCCGTAACTTCTCCTGTTCGAAGAATTTCTAATCCCGAAATCGGGATTAAAGCGCCAGAGCTAGGTTCAATACTCAGCTCAATCTGGTTTCCTGTACTAACCGTGACATTACTAAGTTTTACGGGCTTTGTGGTATAATTCCAAACAGGCTTTATATGACATGTATCACTGTACGAAACATCGAGTCCATAGGCTGCTACTTTATAGTGTTGCGCTGCATCACAATTTAGATGCTCTGTATCTGTATAACTTAAACTGTCTGCGGGCACCTTTGCTATAAGCTCATAACCAGCATCTCCTTCCCGATATATGTCATATCCATCTATTTTTTTCCATCCAGCATAAGCATTCCAACGAACAATTCTAGACATAGGAGCACTTTGACCAAAAGTATTAATAGTACAATGTTCGTCAAGCGCACTAATATCTGGAGCTTCACACCTGTTGGTTCCTACCAATTTTAAACATATCGAGGATTTTTGTGGATTTAAGCCAATTAAAGTACCCGAAGTGTTAGTTACGTTTGATGACTCCCAAATCTTAGTGCTCGCAGCGTTGTATAATTCGTATTTTTCAAATAAACCTGTGGTGTCTTTCACTAAATTGAAAAACACCTCATTATTTTCTCCAACTGACAAATAACGTAAGGTTGCGTTTGATTTATTTTGGGGTCCGACTACTTTAATAATGGCTTTCTTGGTTATAGAATCTTTACAACCTGCCTTATTTATTACCTTAAGCTTTAAGTCAAAAGACCCTTCGTCGACTATCTTGAAAGTAGTGTTTTTTGAGGACCCAATTACATTTCCTGACACGCTATACGAATAACTCAACATAGAAGTGTCTGAATTGCTTAAGTCTGTTGTTTTTATATTATCACCTATACAGTAATACGCCTGATCTATACTAAAATCCGCCTCTATTTTATATAACTTTATTGTTTCTTCGATGCTATCCTTACAGCCTGCGCTATCCACTACCGTAAGTTTGGCTCTTACATCTGTACTTCCTGTAGTATACTTAACCTTGTTTAGCGCTGTAATCTTATTTCCATCAATGTCCCAAGTTCTCTGCGTAATCTTTTGACTAGCTGATGTGCTGTCGTACAGCGTAAGTATATCATTTACACAACGTGATTCTCCTACAAAACGAGCTACTGGACTTTTGTACACAAGGATTGGATCTGAATTTTCTATTGGGTACTTACAATTACTAGAATCCGACACGAGTACTTTTACCTTATAACTTCCAGCATTGTCATACCTGTAACTTATCGTATCACCCAACAAAACCGATCCGTCACCCATGTCCCACTCAAATTTCACTGCATTTCCTTTTTTTACCAAGCCCCAAAAAGTATCATTACTACACAGCGTGTTTTGGCCAAACGCGAGCTCTACAATCGCTCCTTTTATTCGAACAAATGAATCTAGGACCACGCTATCACTACATCCGCGTTCGTCGGTAATTTTTAGCGCTATTTTATAGTTAGAAGGCTCCGTAAAAATGCGAGTTGGGTTGGGAGCGCTCGAAAAGAATTTATTGTCAATTCGCCACTCGTGCGCAACAATTTTTCCAAATAAACTACTTGATTCATCTTTGAAATTAACTTGTAACGGTGCACATGGAGCGATAGGATTGCTACTTGAAAAATCAGCATAAATAGCTGGTTTGGGTTTGTTTACGATCAAAAATTGCGTAGTGTTACAACCGGTGGTGTTAAGTACGGTCAAAAAAACAGTATCTGCTTTATTATTCAGAAGCATTTGTTGTTTAAATATAGGAGAACTACTGTAGTTTATACTCCCTTTATATCTAAACTGATAACCCGTAACCTTCCGAAGTTGATCTGAACTTACATCCATTTTAAACGTAAACTGAGATACGTTACAACTAATAATACTGTCTGTATAGGAGGAGATGAATGTAACTCCATTATGTGCTAGGTTAAATTGTTGTGTTGATTCACAGCTATCCAAGTCGGCAAGTATATTAACCTTAATCACCTTGCTGGACGGATCTTTTAATCCAGATATGGTGTACTTGGTCACAACAGAGTTCGAAGGAATTGTGTCGCCATCTATAACCCACCTCCGTATGTTATTCGCATCATTCCAAAAGCTATCAATTAGTGTCAAAACCTTAGGAAAACATCCAAATGATTGGCCTACTTTGCTATCTAACCTAGCTCCTATTACATTTATTACCGTATCTAATTCAATTGAGCAGCCACCATTAGCATAACCGACGAGCTTTACACGTACGGCTCCCCCTTGGGATTTTAAAGTATACACAGACGGTAATTGATGCTGTGTATTTATTCCATTTAAGTACCACTTTATAGAATCTATATTTTCTTTAAAACGTTCTACTAAAATGGGCGCTGGGGCGCACACACCCGCATCTACAAACCAACTTAACTTTGCGCTGTCCTTCACTTTAATCATTTGAATAAGTGAGTCTTTACAACC
>CAMDCQ010000144.1 GCA_945890595.1 Chitinophaga pinensis | reverse complement strand
AGGTTTTAAGGTCGTAGCCGTAAGACGTTGATCGTTGTCTTTATATACAAAAACCGAAACATCATCACCTAATTTAAGCTCCGGAGAAACATAAGCATTGGGAAGTAACACTTCATTACCTACCTCATCCATTAGGTAGCATCCGTTATCCGTTGTTCTTGAGGCTTTTAATACTTGTGTTTTTCCTAACTCCATTTCAGGGGCAAAGGTAGGTGATACGGTATACTCTTTTGCTCAAAAAATACAGTTCAGAAGCCAGCGTGTAAAATAGGGGTGATTCCCTTGATAATTAAGGCAATGACTAAGTTAAAAGTGTTTACGATTTGGCTAAACCAAAATGCCGATGCATTCAAACTTGTCAAAAACAGCAATTCCATGAGGCGCTTGGGTTAGCTCTGAGGTAAGGTCTTGACCAGCCCAATGTTCGTAATGTTTTCCGTTACGCCATAAGTTACTTTCTGTCACGTCATATACTCTATTCTGATAAGCTATCCAGATCTTTTCTTTGTCTTGACCATTATGAAGACTCAACATTCTAGGAGATATTTTAGGTAAGTTGTTATCTTTAGGGTGCACGGGTGTATTTTAGCCCTCAATTTTAGAGAAAATGAAGGTAAAAATCCTTATCGTTTTTGTAATAGTGTACATCCTTGCGGCTTTTGCGTGGCTTACGTTTTCATTATTGAATTACGCAAACACCGATTATGCGCTGAAGAACGATGTCCTTATGGCCGGCCTAAATGCGTGTACTTTACAAGTTATGCAAAATGCTAAAAATGGCCAACTAGGCAACGATACCGTCCACGAATACTACCTAAAACAGCTCAAAATTGAAGTAGATACTGTGCGGCTCAAGTCATTTGTTCGGGATAGATTTAACGATAATTATCTGGCATTGATTACTCAAATCAGTCTAAAGGAAAAAACGATAGAATTAAAGATTAACCCGAGTAAGCTCCAAGAACTAGAATTAGAGAGATTCCAACAACGTAATATTTGGATCTATCAAAGTATTCTTTTACTGGTTTTGGTGGCAGGAGGGATTTACGGTGTTTTTTATACCATTGACAATATTTATCAGTTGAATAAACGCCAAAACAACTTTTTGTTGAGCGTAACCCACGAGTTTAAAACCCCTATTGCCGCTATACGTCTTATGTTGCAAACGAGCAAAAACCCCAAGGTAAAGGAAGAAAAGAAGGCAGAATTGATTGAAAACAGCATTGAGAATACCTTTAGATTGGAAGAACTCGCCGAAAACATGCTGGTTAGCATGCAAATAGAAAACGATAAATACCAGTATTCGCTTAGTGAAATAGATTTGACAGAAATGATAAATCAGATTGTAGCAAGTCAATGTATTAAAGGCGATATTTCAGGAGATATAACTGCAGGTGTACGCGTACAAGGCGATAATTTTATCTTGCGGATGGTGATTAATAATTTAATCGAAAATGCATTCAAATACTCTAATAATCAATCTATTGAGGTGAATCTTTATACCTTAAACGATAAAAAAATCATAGAAGTAAAGGACCAAGGGATTGGAATTCCTAAAGAAGAGTACAAAAATATTTTTAAGAAATTTTATCGTATTCAAGAAGAGGAGACAAGAACTACGAAAGGCACCGGATTAGGCTTGTTTATCGTAAAAGAAGCCATTGAGCGTCACAATGGAAGTGTTTGGGTAGGGGCTAACCATCCACAAGGGACCAGTTTTAAAATTACACTTAGTTAATTCTATTTTGTGATAGTAAACTGACTTTTGAGTGAGTTATTAATTACAAATTTGTTGCGAATCAAATAATCGTTAAATGTCTAAGAAAAGAATACTACTTGTTGAAGATGAGAAACATCTAGCCGAGACCATTAAATTAAATCTAGAAATAGAGGATTACCATCCTATTTTGGTTTATGACGGATCTGCTGCGATCAACACCTTCAAAGAGCAGCGTTTTGATTTAGTGATATTGGACATCATGATACCCAATATAGATGGTATTGCTGTTTGTGAAAATATTAGACTACACGATAACAACATACCCATTATGTTTCTAAGCGCCCGAAGTAGTGCAGAAGACAGGGTACTCGGACTTAAAAAAGGAGCCGATGATTATATCACAAAGCCTTTTAATATAGAAGAGCTCATGTTGCGTATTAACAAGCTAATTAGCAGAAATGATGAAACAAGTAAAGGCAACGCTCTTTTAGACTTTACATTTGGTTCTAATTCCATCAACTTTGATAGCTACGAAGCCCATGGCAAGGATGGCAAGTTTTCCTTAACCAAAAAAGAAGCCTTACTGCTTAAACTGCTAATTGAAAATAAAGACGAGGTGGTAAGCAGGGAAAAAATATTGCAAACCGTATGGGGATATTCTGTATATCCAAGCACAAGGACCATAGATAACTTTATTCTAGCATTTAGGAAATACTTTGAAGTAGATCCCAAAAATCCCAGATACTTCTTATCACTAAGAGGTGTTGGCTATAAATTTACTACTTAATTCTACCTGGACTAGGTTATCTGTTTATAACTTGGTGTACACACAGCAAAAGTCCACCGTGTATGTAATATCTTTGCACTTTATTATATGCACGAGCAAATTCTTATCATCGACTTCGGTTCGCAATTTACCCAGCTTATAGCACGCAGAATACGTGAGCTTAATATATATTGTGAAATCCATCCATTTAATAAGGTACCAGAACTTACTTCTCAGATAAAAGGGGTTATCTTATCTGGCAGCCCTGCATCGTGCACGCAACCAGACGCTCCGGTGGCAGATCTTGACTTTATGAATTTACCTATTCCGGTGCTTGGTTTGTGCTACGGTGCACAGTTTTTAGCAGCTAGCAACGGTGGTAAAGTGGAGAAATCCATTCATAGAGAATATGGACGGGCCAACATCACAATAGCAACAGAAGACAGACTGCTGAATGGAATAGAAAACGGAAGTCAAGTATGGATGAGCCACGGAGATACCATTTTAGAAATGCCAGAAGGAACCACTACGTTGGCAAAAACCGATAGTATTCCTGTTGCCGCCTATCGATTTACAAACAAAGAAGTATATGCCGTTCAGTTTCACCCAGAAGTAAGCCACAGCGCTGACGGTACGCTGTTATTGCAAAATTTTACAAAAACCATTTGCGGATGTATTGGTGATTGGACCCCTGCACATTTTGTAACCGAAAGTGTTGCGCATTACAAAGAACAAATAGGCACGGATAAAGTGATAATGGGATTATCCGGCGGGGTAGACAGTTCCGTTGCTGCATTTATCTTGCACAGGGCTATTGGAAACCAATTAGTAGGCATCTTTGTGAACAATGGTGTCCTACGTAAAGGCGAATATGAGCAAGTACTGGAAGCTTACAAAGGCTTAGGGTTAAATGTTATTGGTGTTGATGCATCTGAGATGTTTATTAGCCGCCTAAACGGAGTATCAGATCCTGAAACCAAACGAAAAATTATCGGGAACACATTTATCGAAGTATTTGATAAAGAAGCAAGCAAAATTGCAGATGCTAAATGGCTAGGTCAAGGAACGATTTATCCAGATGTTATTGAATCTGTCTCGGTGAACGGTCCATCAGCCACTATCAAGTCGCACCATAACGTAGGAGGCTTGCCAGAGGATATGGCGCTTAAATTAGCAGAGCCACTTCGTTTGTTATTTAAAGACGAAGTACGGAGAATAGGGGCAGAGTTGGGAGTTCCTAAACTAATATTAGAAAGACATCCTTTTCCTGGACCAGGACTAGCTATACGTATTATCGGTGAAATCACTTACCGTAACGTAGCTATTCTGCAAGAGGCCGATGCTATTTTTATCAATGAAATGAAAGAGTTTGGCATTTATAACGATATTTGGCAAGCCGGTGCGATATTCTTGCCAGTACAATCTGTAGGCGTAATGGGAGATGAGCGCACGTATGAAAATGTGATAGCTCTACGTGCAGTTACTTCGGTAGACGGCATGACTGCAGATTGGGCCGATCTTCCTCATAAATTTTTGGCTTCCGTTTCCAATAAAATAATAAATCAAGTAAAAGGTATTAACAGAGTAGTCTATGATATTAGCTCCAAACCGCCCGCAACGATTGAGTGGGAATAGATTTTTATGGGTTTTACTTATTCCTATTAGTCTCGTATCTTGTGGTGCGTTTAAAAAAGCGCAGCCTGTGGAATGGCCAAAGAACGAAGAACTAACCGTAAAACAAAAGGATTCTGTTCTCAGCAACAGCCAAAACGATTCAAAGCCGATAGAGACAATCACTACCAAGGATGAATTAAAGTACACCTCCGTAGAATTCAAAGGGAATTATTACAAGGTTCCCGTACATAAAAAGAATTTTAATATCGCGATACTATTGCCTTTTCACAGTGATGCTATTAATAGCGTTTCAGATAAGCGAAGGGCAAACCTTATGCTAGAGTATTATCAAGGAATGCTTGCGGCAAAAGTCGAGATAGAAAAGCTGAATTCTAAATTTACACTGCATTTTTTTGATACGGATAATGATACAACTAAGCTAAAGGCCCTGTTAAAAAAACCAGAAATGGAAGACATTGACCTTATCATTGGACCCACGGATGAGGAACAACTCAAAATTGCCGCATACTTCGCCAAAAAAAGAGAGATACCTCTTTTTTCTCCCATTACAGTAGTCGAAAAATTATGGACTAACAATCCATTTTTCTTTAATCTAAATCCATCAGATCAAATGCAAGCTCAAGACTTTTTAAAGTATTTTAAAGCGAATCATCCTGGTGAAAAACTTCTTATCGTACGAGACGGAAAACGCTATGACCTTGCTTTTGGTAAAGCGCTCATACAAGAATGTATTGCCCAAAAAATAAACTATCAGGCCGTTCCCTTTTCCAAGTACATAAAGTGGGATACCTACATAGGCAGTGGTAAAGCAGTTATCGTGCACACCTCACTTGACAAAACAGACTTAACGTATTCCGTAAATGGTCTTTTGGGAAAAGGAGACAGAATAACCTTAGTAGGTCCTGAAAAATGGCTAGAATTCTCAAATGTTGATTACAATCAATGGAGTAAAGTGAATTTATCGTTTATCACCACGAACAAAGCCAGCATTGCTATGGTTTCTGGTACTGAGATGCTTACCCAATATCGCTCTCTGTATAAGGATGATCCTAGTTCTTATGCCTATATGGGGTATGATCAACTATTATTTGCGTGCCAGTCACTTGACGCCTTTGGTAAGTACTTTCCCTTATTCCTTACCGACAAATCGGTAAGTTATACCAACACAGATTTTCACTTGGTAAAAACAGCCACATGTTTTCAAAATAGATTCTTACAAGTATTCAAGTTTGAGGATTTAGCTGTACTACCGGTAACTAATTATTAATTGAAATATTTCAGATCCAGATTCACCGTAGCCCAAGAGCTTTTAGGCTCTTATGCATACCCAGAGCCCTTTCATATAGCGGCCAAAAACTTTTTTAAACAACATAAGAAATTTGGGTCTAAGGACCGAAAGGCAATCTCAGACGTATGTTACAATTACCTGCGTTTTGGTCTCGCGTTTAGCGATTATTCATTACAAGAAGGCTTATTGTTGAGCGCTTTAGTGCTTGACATAGAATATGCTGAGGATTGGAATAAAGTGAGTGCAGAATTAGGTTTTACCTATAAGGTACGTGAAGATTTCTTTATCAAGGAAAATCAGTTAGAATACCTTCAAACACTGGTCAAAAATCCAATTACCTTTTATCCTGAACACCATTTAATGCCAGATTTTGCGCATTATAATGACGATCAAAATATTAATTTCAGACCGAAAAACTGGGCGAAGGAACATACCGACAAAGAACCCCGTAATCTCGGTGCGATAGGGTGTAGAGAATTAGCGGTAAATCAAGTGTTGGATTCAACGGTTCAAGTACAGGATTTGTCATCACAGTTTATTTGCTTACAAATGCAATTGAAGGAAGGCGATAAAGTATGGGACGTGTGTTGCGGCTCTGGTGGTAAAAGTTTGAATTTGGCATCACAAGATCGAGGAGAGTTATATTTAAGTGACATTAGACCATCGATTATAGAAAATGCTAAATCTCGCTTTAGAGCCATGCATTATGATGCAAAACTAGGTGTTGCCGACATGTCTAAAGAGACCGATTACCTAAACTTTGGACCAAAGCGTATCGAAGCGGAATATTTTGATTGCATTGTAGCAGATGTTCCATGCAGTGGCAGCGGTACTTGGTTTCGCAC
>CAMDCQ010000143.1 GCA_945890595.1 Chitinophaga pinensis | reverse complement strand
ATCTGATAGAGCGATTTTCGGAGGATGTAGATATTGCCATTATCAACGATAAGGGTAAAACAGGTAATGAGATTAAAACCATCATCCGCACAATTGAAAAAGAAATCACACCCGATTTAAAAGAGTTGCAATTGGACGGTGTAACAAGTAAAGGTTCAAGATTCAGAAAATCTGTTTTTGAATATGTTACCACCGAAAAAGGCAACGCAAACAACAAACTCATTGTGGTGGTAAACTCGTTTGCCAATCCTTTCCCTTATCAACGACTTACCATTCAGAGTATGGTATTTGACTTTTTGATGCAAACAAGCAATGAAAAGTACATTGAGCAATACAATCTACACTCCTTTGAAGTAAACGTATTGAGCAAAGAACAAACGCTATTGGAAAAGATGGTGTCATTAATTCGATTTTCATATAAGGAAAATACTGTTCAAAGTATCTCCGAAAAGATAAGACACTTTTATGATTTGTATTACTTAGTTCAACATCCTGAGTGCATTGCATTTGTGGCATCCGATTCATTTAAGAAACAATTTGACACCATTCTGCAACACGATAAAGCTATGTTTGAAGAGCCAACAGGTTGGCAAACTAAAGCGATTTCGGAATCTCCGTTGGTAATTGATTTTACAAACGTTTGGCAACAACTCAAAGAAAAATATCAAACTGAACTTTCAGCATTAGCATACAGACCCATACCTAATGAAAAGGATGTGGCAAAATGTTTTGAAGAGCTGATAAAAAGGGTTAATAATACATGACGTGCTCGTTAAAACATTAAATGTTTTTTGGATGTGTCAACCCATCCTGCTTGTGATTTGTACTTAACAAAAAATATTTTTAGCTCACATTGGCTTTCATAGTCTACGAAGAATATTTTTTTGTCTGCTTGGCTATCGTAGGACACAAAACTCCATAAGCCAGCATTCCCCTCAGCTTGATTCACATAATCTACCTTGTATACTATTAGGTCGCATTGTGATTCATACTTGACAACAAATACTTTAATATCTGCCTGACTTGGGTACTTAACACTAAAAACTTTTTGCGAATATCCTGCCAATCAAAGCATGGTAAAGAGGATTACGGAAATGGTCTTTTTCATTTTATTCATTATTCGAGTTTTAGTGTAATTCTTCGGTTCGGCTAAATTCTGCTTTCGGATAGGATTATAAATAGGAGGTAGGACGTTATTTCGCCATTTTTACCGATTTGGTTGCAATCTTCCACATATCAGGTCCCCAATCTATGAATTGTATGGTAGCATATCCTTCTTTTTTGGGGTCTATTTTAATTTCAGCAACCTCATCATCCAATTGATTGCAATGAACGGAAAAACAATCTACCAAAGGGGCAAAAGACCCATTGATGTTCGTCCATGTATAATATCGCATGTGGCAACTGGTCCACCATCCAGGGATTAAGGCAATATCATCTATGCCGTTCCCATTCATATCTCCTAAATTTTGGGGTATACCATCAATGCAGCTTTTGATAAATATTTTGGGAATCGTTTTATCTGAAAACGCAATATAGCTGTCGCATTCACCAATACACTGACCCATTAATTCGCCCTCCTGGGTTTCGGGTGTGCGCTCCGGAAACGATGGCTTTTCTAACCACATGTAATCCCATATATCGTCATCGTTAAAATGTCCCCTTACCGCATCGGCAGGTACCGAAGGGTTTGATGCGTAAAGATTTTTTACCGCAAGGTCTGTTATACTATCGCTTTCTTCAATGATCTTCCATTCCTTGTCTTTTTGTACAAACTTCAAATAAGATGGGTAGGTTTGGCTTTTAGCATCCATGGTTACTAGTTTGTTGAAATGGATGGTTACGGTGTCATTGGATAGCACATGGTGTACGTTTTCGATGGTTTGTTTAAAGTTGGGATACTTTTCAAAAAACAAAAATTTATCTTGAACACAAGCATCATTAAAAAAAGGCTGTTTGTAATAAAGCACGTGTAGGTCATACAAGGCATAAATTGCGTGTACATCTTTGGTATTATGGGCCTTGTTCCAATCGCTAAGCAGTTCACGTATTTCGGGTGATCTAGGAGTTTCTGTGTTCGGTTGGTTTTGGCTGCAACCCAATAGCGCAATAAGAAGAGAAAAGCCGAGTGTTCGAAGTATGGTGTTCATTTTACAGGTATTTTAAATTGCAGAAGTATAGTATTTCTCAAAAGTACTATTTAAACCATGAATTTCAGGACTTTTTGGGTTTAGTGTGAATGTAGTAGAGAAACTCACCAAGCGTGGCGTGAAAGGCCTTCCCTGCTTTAATTAGCGGGAAGGGCTATTTGATTGGGCACAGTATTTTTTATTCAAATAATTGGCTAATCGTTTTCATTGGTAAAAACATTTTTCCACTATCAGGAAGCTTTAAAAATCCATATTTGTTATAAAAGTTTTCCGCATCTTGGTCAATAGGATCAACAACTACAGCAAATGAACCAATAGTTTTAGATATTTCGAAACTTCTTTTCAAAGCATCTATTAAGATTAACTTGCCCATTCCTTGCCCTTGAAATCTATCGTCAATAGCTAGTCTTCCAAGCAAAGTTGTAGGTATTGAGTGATAACTCTGTGGCAGTTTTTTCCTTATTTGGTCTGGAATTAATTCTGAAGGAATACTACTGTTTGATAACGTATAATAGCCCTTAATTAGGTTAGTTTCTGCTTCATTAATTACAAAGCAAGCAGATAGTTTTCTTTTAGCATCTTGATGTGCTTGTTTATGAATGTAAGAGTCTAACATTCCTTTTCCACAGGAAAAGTCTGATTTTTTATGTGTAGAATTTAAAGGTTCTGATAGTTGACTCATTAAGCAAAAAGAGCTTTAAATTCATTTGCGGCATTAGAAAGTTCCTTATTAGGTGCTTTTGGATTTAGCACAGCATTAAAAAATAGTTCACTATCTTTTTGAGAAGCAATTATACGTTCTCGTTCTGATATAATTTCTTTAGCTTTTTCTTGAACCGCTATAACTACAAAATCAGTTAAAGTCCTATAACCACCTAGTCGAGCTGCCCTTTCAAAAAAAACTTTTTGCTCTTTAGGAAGTCTAGTGTCAAATCTTGCGTCTTTGGTATTAGATTCTTTTGTTGCCATACTATTATTTTTTACAAACGTACGTTCAATTTACGTACTAAACAAAATTTTGTACGTTTAATTTGCGTACGAGTAGAGTGTTCTCAACGGTTTGCAGCTACACGAAGGGCACTTTCAAAGATAAAACTTTGAACGTATTTTCAAACTTTGTTAAATCGAATAATTATCAAGCGAACTCCGGAGTAAGCTTGGCTTGTAGGTGATGTTATGCATCGTTCTTATTTTCAATGAATTCAAAAATCAACCCAGTCAATGTCCCTATATCACTCTTAATAGCCCCTTTCATATATCTTTCGTAAATACTTTCATTGTCTGGTGGGTTAAGATTTAAGGCTAATCCTTTTTCCAATGCTAACAACCTTAAAAACTCTCTTTGTGTTCGTCCATTTCCTTCTCTAAATGGATGTAAGTAATTTATATTATCTAAAATTTCTGCTAACTTTTCTGCTAAATGCTTTTTGTTGTCTTTTGGAATTTTCTTGAATTCAGATATTAATGTGTCACTGTATTTAAAAGCATTGTCAAAGTGTGTTGTTGGGAAGAATTGTTTTCCATCTTTACTTATTTCAACAATCCGTTTTTACCTGCCCAAACGTAGATATCCTGAAATAGGTGTCTGTGAATTTCAAAAAGATTTTCAATTCCCTTAATCTTTATTGGATTTTCGTAAAGTTCTTGGAGACGTTTTGTTACAGCACCGCTCTCAACAAACATTAATGTATCTGAGTCTGTAATATCTAGCAGATTTCTTAATAGTCCCGTCTTTGGGTCATTGTAGGTATATTAAAGGTCTATGTATTTATAGGAATTAAACATAAGCTTTTTCTTTAGCGAATGTAACCAACTCACTCAAAGAAATTTTTCCAATCACATAGTCTCTTATTATTTCAACTCCCTTTGGAGTTGGTTTAAAACCTTCAAACATATTACTTCCTAAAGCATTCGCTGTACTTTCTAAAGTTTTCAAGTCTGAAAATTTTACTCCCATTATGGTCAGGCCGCTTCGGTCAATTTCAATTGTGTTAAACATATTTTCAGATTTTAATTGGTATGCAAATTTACAAAAATGTCCTCCATTTTTCCTTTACGTTCTGCTGTTTTTAGAATGATGCATAACGGTTTGGCGCTTGGCGCAGTGGCGGATTTTTACCACAAAATTTTATACGAAGCACCGAAGTTCAAATTTACGAAAAACTGTCTACGAACCACTTAACCGCCACTTTTGGGCAAGTGCTGTTATGCGTTCGCTTTATTTTTTTATTCAGATATTCTATTTTTTAGGTCCATTCTTTCGTGCAAAATTCTAACCACTTCCATTTCTTTATTTTCAATTTTCTTATAAAACACTAAATGTGATTTAACTTTTGAAAATCTATAATTTTCTCGAAAATGTCCGAAATCCTTTGTTATCAGAAAATTATCAGAAACATATTCTATTTCGTCAACAATTAGGTTATAGTATCTATTTGCTTGTTCCACAGACCAATTTTCTGCGGTATAAAACCAAATAGTATTTAAATCTTCAATAGCTTTTTCATGGATTGTATATTCCGCCATTATTTTTGGAAGTTTTTATTCAGCATCGATAAATTTTCATTCCTGTCAAAATTTTTAATTTTTCTGCTGTTTTCTCCCATTTCTAATTCGCTAATCAATGATTTTTTTTGAATTTCTTCTTCTTCAAAAAGTCTCAGTGCAGTTCTAACCACTTCGCTTACAGAACTGTATTTTCCTGTTGCAATTTGTCCGTTTATGAAATTCTCATAATATTCTCCAATTAAAATCGATGTATTTCGTGCCATATAGTTCAATTTTAGACAAATGTACCAATTTATGGTATTCAAAGCTAAATTTTCTCATATGTTTATATGTGGCTATTATTTAGTCTCTTAATATAGTTATTAAGTTTTTCTTCTAACACGTCTTTATGAATTAGTCCGTCAATATATTTTTTAGGTATAGATTTATAACCAAATTTAGCACCCAAAATACTACCAGCAACACAGGCATTAGTGTCAGCGTCTCCACCTTCATTTACCACTCTTAACAAGCCATCTTCAAAGTTTTCGGCTTTAAAATAGGCCCAAAGTCCAGCGGACATAGCTTTTAAGGTATATCCGAGTGAGGCAGTTTCGTCTAAGGTTAAATCTTCAATAGCTAAGGTATATGATTTTTCAATAAAAGGTTTAATTCTATCGTCATATCTGTCGGCAATTTGACATAGCTCATCAAAGGTTAGAAATTTTGATTCAGAAATAATTTTGGATATTAACAAGGTCAAAACAACACACGAACCTACACATCTTCTGTCCCAGTGAGTTACGTTAGCTATTATCTCAGTGTTATGAGCAACTTTATCATAATCCCAAAACTCATAAGTTCCCAAAATTGAAGTTCGCATAATTGCTCCGTTGGAAGCGTTAGTTTGTTTTGAAAATTTCCAAATTAATTCTGCGGCTTTATGAGGGTATAACGTAAATTGAGGTACAGAAACAACCTTGTAAACAGTATGCCCAATTCCCATAGGAATGCCATTAAACCATTTGTAAAGTTCTTCAGCAAATGCTATTTCATTGATTTCACCTGAATTAATTATGGAATCACAAATACATAAAAACTGATCTGTATCATCTGTCCAATCCCCAATTTCCCACCTACTTCTATGTTTGTCTTGTACTATTTGTGCGTATTCTGAAAGACCATTAGGATAATATTCTGCAATTTGATTTTTATCCAAAAACTCTGTTCCAAGACCTAAAGCATCACCAATAGCTTGGCCATAAAAAACACCTTTAAGTATGTCTAATTGATTTTCTGTCATTTAGTAAAATTGCCGCTAACTTATTTATACCGGCCACAAAATAACATAAATACAACATACAGTTGTTGGACTTGTGCCATAGTATGACTCCTAAAGCAAACGTAATCCAAATTCTAAAATGTATCGAATGGACTTGTCTTGTTGTATCACTGTTCGGTGCTATATTTTTCCTTTTTGTTGGAAGCTTTAGCTTCAAATACTTCGAATGCATTAGCTAAAAACTCCTTCTTCCAGTTTACCATCAGACTAATGTGTGACCCGTACTTCCTTGCCAAATCTTGTGACGTCTGTCTGTCTCTCTTTGTGGTCTTCTAAGACTACCTTG
>CAMDCQ010000142.1 GCA_945890595.1 Chitinophaga pinensis | reverse complement strand
TAAGAATAAGGTTTCACAATTGTGCTCAATACTCTTCAACCAGCTTACTACTTTTTTTTCTCGTATTAAAGATGTTTCGTAATCGGGAGTACCTAAATGAAAATCAGATGCGAAATATACTTTACCCATTCTTGCGTTGCGAAATTACGTTAAAAAGTCTTTTTTGTTTAGTGAGCTTCTAGCCAATTATCTCCATTTCCAGCTTCGGCTATTACGGGTACTTTAAGTGGCATAGCTCTTTCCATTTCTTCTTTGATCACCGCGGTCATTTCTTCCAATTCAGTTTTAGGTACATCAAATAGGAGTTCGTCATGAACTTGAAGCAGCATTTTGGTGCCTACTTTTATTTTTCCTAGTCTTGCATGAATATTAATCATGGCAAGCTTTATCATATCTGCAGCACTGCCTTGTATGGGTGCGTTTATGGCGTTTCGTTCTGCAAATCCTACTACGGTTTGATTGCTGGAGTTAATATCTGGAATAAATCGCTTACGACCCATAATCGTTTTTACGAATCCATTTTCTCGGCAAAATTTTACAGAGTCATCCATGTATTTTTTTACGCCACCAAATTGAGCAAAGTATGCTTCAATCAGTTCGGCAGCTTCACCGCGTTTTATTCCGAGATTTTGTGATAATCCAAAAGCCCCTTGGCCATAGATCAACCCAAAATTTACACTCTTGGCTTTATATCGTTGCTCCTTGGTTACATCGGCTATATCAACCCCAAACACTTTTGCGGCTGTTGCGGTATGTATGTCAATACCGGCGTGAAAAGCCTCCATCATGCCTGCATCTTCGGCAACTGACGCAACGATTCTAAGTTCTATTTGTGAGTAATCTACAGCCAAAAGTGTGTGGTTTTCATCTCTTGGTACAAATGCTTTTCTTATTTCCTTGCCTAAATCTGTGCGTATAGGTATATTCTGAAGATTTGGGTTGGTGCTACTAAGTCTTCCCGTTGCAGCTACGGCTTGTGCATAGCTAGTGTGCACTCTGCCTGTTTTGGGATGTATTAGTTTAGGTAAAGCGTCTACATAGGTAGATCGTAGTTTGTTGACCTTTCTGTAATCTACTATTTTGCTTACAATCTCATGCTCAGCAGCTAGTTTAGTAAGTGTTGCTTCATCGGTTTTGTATTGACCTGTTGCTGTTTTTTTAGCCTTAGGATCTATTTTCATAACATCAAACAGGACTTCCCCCATTTGCTTAGGGCTAGCGATGTTAAAATTACAACCTGATTTTTCGTAAATGATTTTTTCTAGATCGTTTGACATGATCTTCAACTCGTCAGAGTATATATTCAAGAAGTCAGCATCTACGCGAATACCCTCCATTTCCATATCTGCTAGCACTGGCACCAAAGGCATCTCAAGTCGTTGCATAAGATGCGCCACTTGCTTATCTAGGAGTTCTTTTTGTAAGATGTCTTTTAATTGAAAGGTTACATCGGCATCTTCGGCAGCATACTCCGTTGCTTTTTCTAAGGGAACGTCTCTAAAATTGAGTTGTCCTTTACCGTTCTTGCCAATTAATTCTGTAATAGATACAGGTTTATAATTGAGGTATTTTTCTGAAAGGATATCCATGGAATGTCTCCCGTCAGGATTTGCGAGATAATGGGCTAACATGGTATCAAACTGAGGGCCAGCTAGTTGTATGTCATATTTTAGAAGTACTTTAAGGTCATATTTTAAGTTTTGAGCTATTTTTTCGATGGTCGCGTCTGCGAATAGATGCTTAAATTCTCCTAAAATAGCCTTGGTGTTTTCAAAGTCGTTTGGCATATTTACATAATACGCTTTGTTGTTCTCGTATGAAATAGCAAGACCAAGCACTTCAGCATCCATCTCCTCTAATGATGTGGTTTCGGTATCAAAACAAAAGGATTTTATGTTTTCTAATTCAGAGATTAAAATTTTCCTTTTTTCTTGACTATCGATTAGTTGATAGTCATGTTTGGTTGAATCAATGTTCTTAAGAACAACTAAGGTTTCAGTTTTATTGGGTAATAACGGCGAACTAGAAGCGGCCGAGCTACTGCTTAAAAATAGATCACCTTGAACAGAAACGGGAGCACTCATGGTCTCTTGAAAAACCCGCTTGGTTAAGGTTCTAAACTCTAGCTCTGTAAAAAGTTGGTTGATTCGTTCTTTATTCGGCTCTTCTCGCAATAAGGACTCCTCGTTGAATTCAACCGGAACGTCAGTGATAATAGTCGCAAGGCTTTTGGATAGATACGCTTGATCCTTAAAGGTAATCAGGTTTTCAGCTAGTTTACCTTTTACCTTGTCTATATTCTCGTATATACCGTCCATACTTCCAAACTCCAATAAAAGCTTAGAAGCTGTTTTTGCACCTACGCCTGGAACCCCAGGTATATTATCTACGGCGTCTCCCATAAGTCCCAAGTAATCAATAATTTGCTCAGTACGATGTAGTCCAAATTTCTGACATACTTCCTTTGGTCCCATCACCTCAGGTGGATTGCCACCTCTGGAAGGTTTAAACATTAGAATTTTTTCAGTCACGGCTTGACCAAAATCTTTGTCAGGAGTCATCATATAGGTGATATATCCTTCTTTTTCTGCTCGGGTGGCTAGTGTGACAATAACATCATCTGCCTCGTAGCCCGCTTTTTCAATAAGCGGAATATTGAAGGCGTCTATAATTTGTCGAATAAATGGTTCAGAACGCTTTATATCTTCGGGAGTTTCGTCTCTGTTTGCTTTGTATAATGGATATTCTTGCTTGCGTACATTCTCTGATTTATGATCAAAACAAACGGCAATATGACTTGGGTCGTATTTCTCTAAAATTTCTAAAAGCGTCGTAGTAAAACCAAATATTGCATTGGTATTCAGACCGTAAGAGGTTATTCTTGGCGTTTTTATAAATGCATAATACGAACGAAAAATGAGTGCGTACGCATCGAGAAGGAAAAGTTTTTTTTCGGATGACATGATAGGTGGTCAAAAGTAGAACTATCTTGTCAATATTAGTATTTTGATTCAGTAATTGCGATCATAATAAGATTGATTCAAACTTAAAATAGAGCCTTTAGCAGGTTTTTTTATACCTGGATGTTTAGATTTAAAAAAGAATAATAAAAAAAGCGTGTCTATTTTCTGAATAAACACGCTCTTGTTGGGTATAAAATAAGTGACTTAATCTCTGCTCATAAAAAACTGAATGATGTACCATAACATCAACATAAATGACGCAAATAGACCAAGCGATGCAATTACATATTGATCTGCGGTATAGCGGTGTACCATATTAGAGGTTTGATATAAGATAGACCCAGCTGCGAGTAATACCATAAATCCGGAGAATGCAAGACCAAGGTCAAATCCAAATGCCATTCCCGCCAAGATAATGCCAATCGCAACTATACTGCCTACCGTTAACGCTGTTCTCATAAAAGAAAAATCTTTTTTAGAAATTAAGACTACTGCCGATAAAGCAACAAATAATGCAAGAGTAACAAGAAATGCTTGTTCTAAAATAGCAGTGCCGCCACTGTAAGTCATAGCGATATAGAGTAATGGGACAAAAATAAAAGCCTCTGCTATGATGTATAATCCAAAGCCGAGGTATTGAGTGCGTTTGTCGTCATAGTTCGCAGCTAACTTTTCAGCATAGCTGGTTATAAACATAAAGCCGCCTATAACCAATAACCAAGTCCAGCCTTGGGTCATTTTCAGTCCAATATTTACGATGGCAGGAGTACTTAAAAAAACGTACTCTACCAGAATAAAGGCCAAAAACGCTAGTGCTACGTGCAAATAGGTTTTACGATAGAAGGTGGTTCTTTCCTCTACTGAAGCTTGATTTAAAAATAATTGAGATGATTCGTTGTACATGTTAATAATGATTTAGTGAGACAATAGTATTGTATTTTTTGTAAATTACTTTTGTTTCTCTATGTTATTGGGGTAAAAATCTATAAAAATAGCTGCGGATTAAATCCTCGCGAAAACAGAATTTATAAAGATTACTAGATTATCTCTACGATAAAGAAAGGTATTTGATAACAACACCATTCTAAATCCTAAATTTGTCGACTATTTCACGTTAAAAATGGCTTTTATCCCCAAATATAATTTAATAGAAGAATTAAAGTGGCGCGGTCTTTTTCACCAAGATGTGCCAGGCACCGAAGAGCTCCTAATGAAGGAAATGGTGAGTGGATACGTTGGTTTTGATCCAACTGCCGACTCGCTTCATATTGGCAACATGGTTCCGATTATTCTTTTGGTTCATTTGCAAAGAGCGGGTCATAAGCCCTATGCGCTTGTAGGAGGAGCCACAGGTATGGTGGGCGACCCGAGTGGTAAAAAATCAGAAAGAATACTTTTGGATTTAGAAACCCTCAATCATAATTTAGCGTGTCAAAAAAGACAATTAGAGCAGTTCCTGGATTTTAATGCCGATAGCAACAGTGCAGAGGTGGTTAATAATTATGATTGGTTTCAAAATTTCGGTTTTCTGGAGTTTATCAGAGATGTTGGAAAACATATTTCTGTGAATTATATGATGGCTAAAGACTCAGTAAAAAACCGATTAGAAGAGGGTATGAGTTTCACAGAGTTTAGTTACCAATTGGTACAAGGCTATGATTTTTATTACCTCTGGAAAGAAAAGAATGTTAAGCTACAAATGGGAGGTAGCGATCAATGGGGAAACATTGTAACTGGAACCGAGCTTATTCGCAGAAAAGGGGAAGGTGAAGATGCTAAAGGGTACTCACTTACCGCTCCCCTTATTACAAAAGCGGATGGCAGTAAATTTGGTAAAAGCGAAGGTGGTAACGTATGGCTTGATGCTGAAAAAACGAGCCCCTATGAGTTTTACCAATTTTGGATGAATACGACAGATGCTGATGCTGAACGGTACATAAAAATCTTTACCTTACATAGCAAGTCATGGATAGATAATATGATAGAAGCTCATCAGGAAGCTCCTCATCAAAGGGCATTGCAAAAGGAATTAGCTAAATATGTGACTACTTGGGTACATGGTGAATCAGGATATGAGACTGCATTGGCCGCCACAGAGATCTTATTTGGTAATGGTACATCGGAAAGCTTGAGAAGTCTGTCTGAGAAAGATTTTCTTTCTGTTTTTGATGGTGTCAAAAAATCGGAAGTAGAAGAAATAGAGGGAGTTAATATAGTAGACTTGTGTGGAGATACTGGTTTTTTGGCAAGTAAGAGTGAAGCACGAAGGGCGTTAAAAGAAAACTCGATATCTGTAAACAGCGAAAAGGTTAACGAAGATTTTACGTTTAGCAATGCAGACTTGATAAATGGCAAGTATATTTTGTTACAAAGAGGGAAAAAGAATAAATTCCTAATCTTAAAAAAATAAAATGGTATCACTCGACCCTAAAGAATTAACAATTCCTATACTTCATCAGTATTTGCTTGGAAGCATTGGTCCCCGTCCTATTGCTTTTGCGAGTACAATTGATAAGGATGGAAATAGAAACTTGGCACCGTTTAGTTTTTTTAACGTGTTCAGCGCCAATCCACCTATTCTTATTTTCTCGCCTGCAAGAAGCGGCCGAACGAATACCACCAAGGATACCCACAACAACGTAAAGGAAGTGGCAGAAGTGGTTATTAACGTGGTTACCTACGATATGGTACATCAGATGAGTTTGGCAAGTTCTCCGTTTGAAGCCGGGGTAGATGAATTTGAAAAAGCTGGGTTTACACCGGTAGCTTCAGATACTATTCGTCCCTTTAGAGTTAAAGAGTCGCCTGTACAAATAGAATGTAAAGTATTAGAAGTAAAGGAATTAGGTCAAAATGGTGGAGCTGGAAATCTAGTTATTTGTGAGGTGCTAAAGATCCATATAAGTGAAAGTGTTTTGGATGAAAAAGGAATGATTGATCAAGAAAAGATTGATTTGGTGAGTAGAATGGGTGGTAATTGGTACTGCCGGGCGAATGGTGAGGCATTATTTGAAGTGGACAAACCGCTAACCACCATTGGTATTGGAGTAGATGCACTACCAGCTAAACTAAAAACGTGTAAACAGCTTACAGGTAATGACTTAGGAATTTTGGGAAATTTGCAATCTGTGCCTAATAACGAAGAAATGATGAACGAGCTTCTCAAGTTGCCTAGTGATCTTAGCATCCAGCTAGCGAAGCAATTATTAATTGCGAATAAACCAATTGCAGCGTATGCTGTTTTAACTAAAATAGTATAAATGAATATATCGAAGTTCTTATTCAAGTTTGTAATTGTCTGTTCCTTTATTATCCGTTTGGGTTT
>CAMDCQ010000141.1 GCA_945890595.1 Chitinophaga pinensis | reverse complement strand
CCCCTAAACAGCGAAGCGCCAGATAAGTTTAAAAGTTTAGAAGTTTAAAAGTTTAGGGATTTAGCAGAAACCCGTCAGACTTGGAACTTTAGAGATATACGTTTGTGAGTTTAGAAGTTTATCGAACTACTAGAATCCCCTAAACAGCGAAGCGCTCAACTTATAAACTTTAAACTAAAAGAGAACTCCAACGAGAATTTGAGGTATGCTCATCGCAGTAATCACATCCAGAACTACCAATTACTGCTCAACCCCGTCACTTCCTTCAACACCCAACTATACAAATGTTCTAATCCTGTTTGCAGGGGATAATTAGGTTGCCAGTGAAGCAGGTCTTGGATGAGTCGGTTATCGGAACATCTGCCATTTACACCAACTGGACCGTCAATGTTTTTGATGGTTAGTGTCTTACCACTGATGGCAATAACCATTTGCGTCAGTTGGTTGATGGTAACCATTTCAATAGAGCCGATATTGATGGGTTGCTTTACCTCTGAATCCATCAAGCGTTGTATGCCGTTTAAGCATTCGTCGATGTACAGAAAAGAACGTGTTTGCTGGCCACTTCCCCACACTTCTATGACGTCGTTTTCGCTTGCCATGGCTACTTTGCGACAAATAGCGGCTGGTGCTTTTTCTTTTCCACCTACATATGCACCAAAAGGACCGTAAATATTGTGGAATCGCGCTATTCTTACGTTTAATTGATAGTTACGTGCATAGCTGAGATAAAGTCGTTCACTGAAGATTTTTTCCCACCCGTATTCACTATCCGGATTGGCAGGAAAGGCAGAATGCTCCGCACAATTGGGATGGGCGGCGTCTAGTTGGTTTTCTTCTGGATAGATACATGCTGACGAAGAATAGAATAGCTTGGTTGGGGTATGCTTAAGCGCCTCGGCAACATTTAAATTAATCTGTACCGAATTGTGCATAATATCGGCATCGTGCATTCCTGTAAAGATATAGGCCGCTCCTCCCATATCGGCAGCAAGTTGATATACCTCGTCAAAGGCTTGGTTAAATAGGGATTGTGTGAATTGTTGATCGCGTAAATCTCCTTGAATAAATTCATGGGGTGTGGCTGATGTAAATTCTTGCTCACGGATATCTACGCCTACTACATAATGACCCTCCGTTTTTAGTCGGTGTACTAAATGACTGCCAATGAAGCCGGATGCGCCTAAAACGATTACTTTCCGCATGTTTTTTCGAGGATGTCTACTAAAAATAAACCCAACTTGGCTCCATCAAAATGATCTTTTGCATACTGATACCCGCGTAAAGCCACCGCTCTAGATTCCTCTACATGCGTGTAGCGATACTGAATTTTTTCTGCTAAGGATTGGGCATCGTTTATGGCGTAGGTATACACTTGATTCCCATCTTCGTAGTCTTCTGAAAACCCTCTGCCTTCACTCATAATTACGGGCTTCTTGCAGGCAAAATATTCTCCTAGTTTGATGGGATAACCGTAGGTAGAAAAATGACTGTCATCTCTGTTCATTAACAGGGTGTCGCACTCGAGCAATAACCTAGGAATAGCTTCGTATTTTACCGTTCCGGTTATCTCTACATTTTCATGTAATCCCATAGCTATTACTTTTTCTTCTAAGCGATACATCTCTGGATTGTGCCCTATTAATCTCAGTGTCAACTGAGGATATCGTGGTAAACTTTTTTTGAGTCCTTCAAGCAACACATCTATGCCATCTTTGGAGGCAAATGACCCGATGTACCCCATCAAAAAAGGCTTTTCTGTGACCAAAAGGTCAAATCGATCGGTATTTACGATAATAGGAAAAAGATTCGTTTCGTTGGTGCGTAAGGTTTGAAAATGCCGCATCAACTTAGTAGAGATGGGTAGTAATACCGTTGCTCTCTTGGCAATTACGCGTTCTTCACTTTGATGCCATTTTGGATTGACCCCACTGGAAAAGAGTTCTGTTTGATTTACCAACACTTTTCTACCCAAGAGGCTATTGATATACAGACTCAATAAAGTGTCTGACCAGCGAGGGTTGTAGTAAAATAAAGCATCGTAACGATGGGCGCTAAAGATGGTCCACCACAGTATGTGAATGTGCGCGACCACAGCCTGACCAATGCGTAAGGCAAAATAGGCGGGATATTTTCGGGTAATGCTGAAGTAGCGTATCGTAAAGCCTTCCCAGTATTTGGGTTGTGAAAACGGTAAATTCTTACTAAACCGATACGGCATGGCACTGTAAAACGTCGATTGCCAGTGGTGTTTTTTTAACTCTTGTGCTATTATTTTTAGTCGGGCATTTTTGGTATTTCCTTCCGGAAAATCTCCCCCAAAGACAATTGCTAATTTTCGAGAACCTAGTGCCATTCTTCTACTTCAAATGCGGAGGCTAGGTTAATTTGATATTCTTGGACTGCTTTCGTGTAGGCTTGGACCACAACACTGTTTCGTATCGCTGCATCGTGTAACCTGGTTATCGCTATCGCTAGTTGGTCTGCATTACCAGGAGCTACCATAAAACCTGTAATTTCATGGGTAATCAGCTCACTAATCCCACCCACAGGTGTTGTTAATACAGGAGTATGTAGCAACATACTTTCGGCAATCACCGTCGGTATGCCATCTATATCCTCTTTCAACTCAATACTAGGAACAATCAAAAGATGGGCCTCATCCAATTTTTTCATAACCGCACCATGCTTCATTCTACCCGCTAAGTGTACACAATCACTTACATCATAATCCCGGATAAGTTGTGCTAGTTGTTCGCGCATAGGTCCGTCCCCATAAATCGTACAGGTTACGTTATGCGACCTGGTCATCCTAAGCTTTCCCATGGCCTTTATAAGTATGTGAAAACCTTTTTTTTCAACCAATCTGCCAATGGCAATCAGGTTAAAATGAGCTGTGTCTGCGTTGGGCATGTGAATGGATTGCAGCTTCGTAAAATCTACACTTTGGCGAATTACTTTTACAGGTGTATCATGCGCTAACCAAGGCTCATAATAATTAGCAACATCGCGTGATTCGGCGGTTATAGTGTGTGCTGCATTCAGTACTTTTTGAAGTGCCATGTCTGGATACAAACTGCGTTTGGTATGCAGCCGTATGTGTACTTTCGTATTCAAAAAACGACCGATTAAATAACTGGCCAGTGTGGTTTTAAATAGGAAATGACTTACGATTAAGTCTGCCTCTTCGTTTGCTACTTTCTGGCACATATAGTCTAAACTGTACAGTAGATACAGGTACTTCCCCACAAAGGATGGCCTTTGCCACATACACGAGAGAATCATCTTCCAGGTTTCCCCTTGGCCCAATAATGACTGTCTCTTGGCTGCGGCCTTGAGAATAGCCGCGGTAAGGTGTATTACATTGGGGGCGTTATTGATAATGGTTTCCGATCTTCCGTCTTGCGCTTGGGTGTACCACGTAAAATTACACACGGTAACGTGATGTCCTGCAGCCTGTAATTGACTAATCTCTTCGGTTACGAAGGTCTCCGAATAACAAGGATAATTGGTGCAGAAATAGAGTAATTTCATGTTAGTGCTGCTCCAATTGAAGGGTGGATAAAAGGGAATCTATATACGGCGCTATGGTGAGATGTGTTTGGGCGTAAGTAAATGAACGGGCTCCAATGGCATCTCTCTCGCTAGTTGACAGTGCCACCATATCCTTAACCGCTTGTACAATGGCGTTCGTATTTTCTGGTTCTACGACGGTTCCACAATGGTATTTTTCGATAAACAAGGGATAACCCGCATAGGAAATAATCATTGGTTTTGCGGCCAGACAGTATTCTACGTACTTGTTTCGACTGGATCCAAAACGATAAATATCACTTTTCAAGTAACCGTCGTATAAAATATCACAGTCTTTTAAAAAAGCGACCAGTTGGTTTTGCGGTATTCTATCCAAGAAAAAGATATTCTCTTGGGTGAATGCACTTTTATAGTGGGCTTTAAGCGGTCCGTTTCCAAGTATTACGAGGGCTACGTTTACTTCGGATAATGCGTCTGCTGCTTCCAAAAAATGCTGTAATCCGACCGATTTACCGATGGTGCCGCTGCTATACGCAATTATTGTTTTTATGCCATTCGCTCTCAGACTCGCCAAGAATGGAGCGTGGGCGTGCTCGTTAACACTTTCTAAATGGGTATTCAGCAAATGCGGAATATGCAGCACCGGAACGTTAGTATGGATGGTGTTTTGCACATGTTCGGCCAGATTATCCATGGTACCCACGATAAGATCTGCGTGTTGGTACCCTCTTTTTTCTACCCAGGCCAACATTCGATATAAAGGATGACGCTTACTTACGGATGTAATTTCGGTAAGAATTAAAGGCCAAATATCCCGGATCTCAATCACCAGTTTAGCCTTGTATTTTTGCTTAAGGTAGATGCCGTTAAGGATGGAAAGTAAACTTAGGGAGGAGACTATAATTAGTTTTACGTCCTTAAACTCTGTTCGTTTAAGTTGTTTTCGCAGACGCCATTCAAACTCAAACCAACTCCAAATACGGCCCAGTCCGTACACGTTCTTGTAGGGTTTGGTTTTTAGCCAATGAACGTTTATGCCGTCTATCGTATCTACACCGGGTTGGGGTTTTGTGGTAAGTTGGTGATTGGCAACGGAAGTATATACATGTACGTCATATCCTCTTTTTACCCATTCTCTAGACAGGTAAAGTTGACGCGATTCCATCCCAAAAGGCATGTACGACGTATACTTAGATAGATATAAGATAGAGTTTTCCAAAATATAGAGTTTCCAGAACACAGATGTCAGATGTACCCATTTTACGTCCTCTTGTAGATGTAGACGCAGAATCGTTTAATCCCACACTTATGATGCCTTTGTTTTCACTAATACAAATGTATTCCATGTTTTCATTTTTCAAACAAAAACCTCTTCTAAAAGAGTTACTTCCAACCCATTACATGGATATTCATTCGTATATCTTAGCGGGTATAGATGATGGAGCCAAAACCTTGGAACACACTACCGCTTTACTCCGTCGTTTGCGGTCGGTAGGTTTTTTTAAATGACCTATCCATTTCAGTATGGTCTATAATCCAGCAGGGTTGTGCAAATTATAGGATTTGTGACTCTTGTGGCCATGATTACCATTGCCCATAGATGTCCGATATACCCATTTTACGTCCTCTTTTAGATGTAGGCGCAGAATCGTTTAATCCCACATTTATAATACCTTTGTTTTCACAAAGACCTAGGTATTCCATGTTTTCATTTTTCAAACCAAAACCTCTTTTAAAAGAGTTACTTCCAACCCATTACATCGATATTCACTCCCATATCTTACCGGGTATTGATGATGGTGCCAAAACCTTGGAACACACTGCCGCTTTACTCAGTCGTTTGCAGTTGATAGGTTTTTCTAAATGCATCGCCACGCCACACACCTTGCCCGAGATTTGGGAAAATACCGCAGAGGGCATTATGCATACGTTTCAACAAACCCAAACAGACTTGGATAAAACGCATCGCCACATGCTACATCACGCTGCTTCCGAGTACATGATCAACGAAGCCTTTCTTATCCGATTATTATCAGAACCTTTGTTAACGCTCAAAGATAATTATGTGTTGATTGAGATGTCGTACCTTAATCCTCCGTTGGCCTTGCGTGAGATCATTTTCGAGATACAGCTCAAAGGGTATCAACCGCTATTGGCCCATCCAGAACGCTACCTTTTTTATCATCAAGATACCAAAATGTATGAAACGTTAAAGAAAATGGATGTCCAATTCCAGTTAAACTTACTTTCTAGTGTGGGGTATTACGGCCCTGAGGTGGCCAAGGTTGCCGATTTTTTATTGAAAGAGAATATGATAGACTTTGTAGGTTCGGATGTGCACCACATGCGTCACGCTGCGGCGTTTGATCATAAAATGATACTTAAATCCGAACGGCAGTTGCGCACAGCCATGGAAAAAAACGTATTTTTTGGCTAAAAAAAATGGGCAAGGAAAACTTAATTTCCTTGCCCATTTAAGGCATTGTTGGGTGGTTCTTATTTCTTTTTAAACCACTTGGCTAATCCCTTCGGTTTCTTCTTGGTATCGGTATCTTCTCCGTAGCCATAACCGTATCCGTAATTATAGCCGTAGCCATAACCGTAACTATAGCCGTATCCATAACTATAGCCGTAACCATAACCATAGCCCTTAACGCCACCTACGTTATTGATTACATAGGCCATGTTCTTCATCTTACCCTTTTCACTGAGTTCCTTGCTGTACGTTAATAGTTTTTTATCGGTATGGTTTGCACGGGTAACATATACCGTAGCATCGGCTAATTGTGCAATTAAGAG
>CAMDCQ010000140.1 GCA_945890595.1 Chitinophaga pinensis | reverse complement strand
ACAGCACCTTTAGCTTCCTCTAGTTTACCAAAGTACGCACGCATAAATGTGCCTGCAACCTCTTCACTAATCTCTACCTCTTTTCCTTCAAACACTCTTTGCATACCAGTAATAAAAGATTTGAAATCAATTTCTGATAATCCGGCCTTAGTTTTTAAGCCTTCCGCATAATCTGCTCCTAAAAGATAACTTACCGAATCCAATTCAGTAGCTAATTCTGTTTCTTTAGAAGTATCAACGCTCATTCCCGATTTGCCACAAGCACTAATCATTAGTGCTATACCAGCTAGTATTACGATTTTTTTCATGTATATATTTGTTAAAATTCTTTGTTCTAAAATAACTTAAATGGCCTCTAGTGTAAGACCTTCATATAATGCTTCTCTTCTCTCTTTCAATTCAGAATCTTCACGGTAAGAATCGTAATCGGTAGGTTTGTCAATTACGCCGTGCGGACCAATTTCAATTACTCTATCTGCAATACTCTGAATGAAATGATGATCATGTGATGTAAAGAGTACAGTTCCTTTGTAATCCTTTAAACTATTATTAAAAGCCGTGATAGATTCTAAGTCTAAGTGATTTAAAGGTTCATCAAGTAACAGCATGTTGGGATTGGCAAGCATTAAGCGTGATATCATACATCTTACTTTTTCGCCCCCGCTCAACACATGACATTGTTTAAGCGCCTCATCGCCACTAAATAACATTTTACCTAAGAAACCTCGTATGAATGTCTCATCTTTTTCATCCGAATACTGACGTAACCAATCTACTAAACTAAGTGACGACGTAAAATATTCATCGTTGTGATTAGGCAAGTATGCTTTGTTAATGGTTATACCCCACTCTATCGAACCGCTATCTGGTTCTATCTCACCGTTTAAAACTTGATAAAACTTAGACGTAATGATGCTATGTTTAGCGTATAAGAACACTTTATCGCCTTTGTTTACACTAAAGGAAATATTGTTAAAATAAGGTGCTAAAGACAGATTACTAACATTGAGAATTTGGTCTCCTGCGTCTCTTTCTTGCACAAAAATAATCGCTGGATACTTTCTACTGGAAGGTTTGATTTCGTCCAAGTTTAAGTTCTCCAACATCTTTTTACGCGAGGTTGCTTGTTTAGATTTTTTGACATTGGCACTAAATCGAGCAATAAATTCTTGAAGCTCTTTCTTGCGCTCTTCCGATTTCTTATTTTGATTTTGTTGTTGTCTAAGCGCCAATTGTGAACTTTCATACCAAAACGTATAGTTACCCCCAAATTGGTTGATTTTATTAAAATCAATATCCACTACTTGCGTACAAACAGAGTCTAAAAAATGCCTATCGTGTGAAACAACTATAACTAAATTAGGGAAGTTTACGATGAAGTTTTCTAACCAAGACACGGTTTCAATGTCCAAGTCGTTGGTAGGCTCATCCATTACTAAGATATCAGGATTACCAAAAAGGGCTTGAGCAATCAGTACACGTACCTTTTCATTGTTACTCAAATCTTTCATCAGCATTTGGTGCTTTTCTTGCACAATACCAAGACCACCTAATAACTCTCCTGCTTCACTTTCGGCCATCCAACCGTTCATTTCTGCAAATTTCTCTTCCAAATCTGCAGCTTTAATACCATCCTCTTCATTAAAGTCAGGCTTCATGTATAATTCATCTTTTTCAAGCATGATGGCATACATTTCTTTGTGCCCTTGTAAAACAGCATTTAGTACAGGAACATTATCAAACGCAAAGTGATCTTGACTAAGAACCGCCATACGTTTCCCTTTTTCAATCGAAACATGACCATTCGTACTTTCCATTTCGCCGGTAAGTACTTTTAAGAAAGTAGATTTACCAGCACCATTTGCCCCGATAATGCCGTAGCAGTTATTCGTGGTAAACTTCAAGTTTACCTCTTCAAATAGAATTCTTTTCCCGAATCGGATGGATAAATCGTTAACTGTAATCATGTATTGCTAAAAGGGTGCAATATTAGGTGTTTAAATTGGGAAAATGTATATGTATTAGGCAGAATAGAGTGAAGTTCGTCTTCCAAACTGTCTTGTCCGTCATAATCACTTCAAAATAAGGAATGAGCGATGGATAGCAGAGCTTTAATAGCCAATAAAGTTGTACACCAACATGCAAAATCATCGGTGTTTTTTAAGGGTCTAGAAAATAAAAGAACAAAATGAAAATATTTTGATTATGTTTGTCTTAATACAAAGGGAACAAAAATGGCCTTCATTTACATTTCTATTAGCTTTTGCCATGGCAGTAACCTGTAATTTCAACTTATTTTTTAATTAAACACAATGAACATTTTCGTAGCAAGTTTGCCTTTTAGTGCAGACGACCAAGACCTTAGAGAGATTTTTGAACCATTTGGTGAAGTAACTTCTGCTAAAGTAATTTTTGACCGTGACAGAAACAGATCTAAAGGATTTGGCTTTGTAGAGATGGCTGATAAAGCAGCTGCTCAAAACGCTATCAGTGAGCTTAACGATTCTACTTACGAGGGAAGACCTCTAGTGGTAAAAGAAGCAGAAGATAGACCACAACGTACCGAAAGAAGATACTAAGAATATATTTTTTAAGAAATTCTTTAATGAAGATGCCCATCCCACGTTTGTGGTGATGGGCTTTTTTTTGGAGAATCGTCAAACCTGTTTTAGCTTAAGTTATTCACTAAATATCGTTTACGGCATTCAATTTTTAAGGATAATGCTAACCTTGTAACATGCTAGCATATTCTGATACAAAAATACAAGAGGTCGTACTTCATTTTGTAGGCAATTCTTTTCACGAGGAAGGATTAACCTTGGGTAACACCAAGCTTGAATTTACGCCAGAGGTAGAAGAGCACTTGTTAACTTATTTTTTCTCCTCCTTCAAAGAAAATGAGTTTTATAGGTTTCACCATGAGTCGCACCTTAACTTGAATGAACTATTTTCATACGCAGAAGCTATTTTTGACAATCCAGCAGACTTAGTAGCACACTCCAAAAGTATCGCAAAGCATTTATACGAAAACAGCAATCATCCCAAAATAAAGGGAGGCGAATTATATGTTGTACATATACAAAATTGCCTACTGGAAGGCGAACCAACAGAGGCTATTGGTATTTTTAAATCTGAGAATAAAGACACTTTTTTAGATATAAGTGAGGAAGACGGTGCTTTTAATATTACAAGTGCTGAAGGAATTCATATCAAAAATTTAGATAAGGGTTGCGTAATATTTAACACCGAGAAGGAAGACGGCTATGTCCTGAACGTAATAGATAACACGAATAAAGGAAACGATGCCAAATTTTGGTTTGACCATTTTTTACATGTAAAACAACGTGAAGATGCCTATTACCAAACTTCCAGTGTGATGCAAATTGCCAAAGAATTTATCACAAAAAAACTTCCCAAAGAATTTGCAGCAGATAAAGCAGACCAGGCAGAAATGTTGAATAAATCTGCTTCTTATTTCAAAGAACAAGACCACTTTGACCTGTCAGAATTTGCTAATGTAGTGATTCAGCAGCCCGATATTATGGATAGTTTTCATGATTTCACTACGTCATATCAAAAAGAACGCGCTATTAGCATTCCTGAAAATTTTGCACTCAACGAAACTGCCATTAATAAGAAAAAAGGTGTTTTTAAAAGTGTTATTAAATTGGACAAAAACTTTTCCGTTTATGTGCACGGCGACCGAAACAAAATAGAACGTGGCGAAGACGAAAGCGGTCGTAAATTCTATACCCTTTGGTACGACGAAGAAAAGTAAACTACTAACTAGCTACAAAAATGGATGATTTAACTCTCATTGTTACCTTAATAATCGGCGTTACAGGATATGTTTCGTATCTAGGTTTCGAAAAAAATACATTTTTTTACGACCACGCCTTTAATGTAAATAACATACTGCGCGGAAAAGACTACAAACGTCTTTTTACCTCTGGATTGCTGCACGCCGACTGGATGCACTTCGGTTTTAATATGCTTACCCTATACTTTTTTGGGCCTATCTTGGAACAAACAGTAGGACCACTATGGTTTCTGGGTATTTATATTATGAGTCTTTTAGGAGGCAACATACTATCGCTGTACATCAATAAAGCCAATGGTTATTACACTGCAGTTGGAGCGTCTGGTGCGGTTACAGGAATCATATTTGCGTGCATAGCAATGTTTCCCGATATGAAATTGTACCTCATGTTATTGCCCATACCTATACCGAGCTGGGCATTTGGATTACTGTATGTTTCGTACAGTGTGTATGGTATAAAAAGCAAAAGAGATAATATCGGCCACGAAGCACATTTAGGTGGTGGTATAGCAGGTTTGTTGATAGCGCTTATCCATTCACCGCTTATGTTGTCTGAAAATTATTTGCCCATCTTGTTTATACTGGTGCCAAGCACACTATTCTTGCTTGTAGTCACCCGTAAACCCAGACTTTGAGCAGTATGCCTAAAAATGAAATTGCTTCATGGCCTTAACGGATAGCGATCTTAAGCTATACATCTATTTGCATACCAACTAAGTCAACCTACACGAGATAGACCTTAAGCAATACAGAGTGGCTTGGACCAATTAGTGTGGCATTTTATCTTTTAAGAATGCTCCAGTTACAGACACTTCACATTTTACCATATCTTCTGGAGTACCAGCGAACATTAGCTCACCGCCTCTATCTCCACCTTCTGGCCCTAAATCAATTACCCAATCTGCGCATTTTACAACGTCCAGATTATGCTCGATTACTACAATGCTATGTCCTTTATCTATTAAGGCATTAAATGATTTAAGTAGCTTTTTAATATCGTGAAAATGAAGTCCTGTTGTAGGCTCATCAAATATAAAAAGCACTTTTTCTTTACTTTGGGATTTAGCTAAAAAGGTGGCCAATTTGATACGTTGCGCCTCGCCCCCACTAAGGCTGTTGCTACTCTGACCTAACTTGATATATCCTAATCCAACTTCTTGAAGTGGAAGTAACTTATTGATAATTGATTTTTGGCCGTCAAAGAATTTGATTGCTTCATCTACAGTTAGTTCAAGCACATCAAAAATACTTTTCTGTTTAAACTCTACTTCCAGTACCTCTTCTTTAAATTTTTTGCCATTGCACTCTTCGCATTTTAAATGTAAATCTGCCATAAATTGCATTTCTACGATTTCTTCTCCTTCTCCTTGGCAATTTTCACATCGTCCGCCTTCTACATTAAATGAAAAATGCTTAGTCTTAAACCCACGTTGTTTGGACATAGGCATCGTACTAAATAACTCTCTGATAGGGTCATATGCTTTTACATAGGTTACAGGATTACTACGACTGGATTTTCCAATTGGGTTTTGATCTACCAGTTCTACCGCCGTAAAAGAGCTAAAATCTCCTTTTATCTCTTTCACTTCCCCTATACGCTGTGTGCTATACTGTTGTGTTTCGCGAAGCACGGCGGGAAATAATATTCCTTTAATTAAGGATGTTTTGCCGCTACCACTTACCCCCGTAACCACGGTTAGGGTATTAAGTGGAATATCCACGTCAATACCTTTCAAGTTATTTTGTCTTGCACCAATAAGGCTAATCTTGTTATTCCATTTACGTCGCACTAAGGGAATCTCAATACGAATAGAATCATCTAAATACTTTGCGGTGAGTGTGCTTTTACCCGCTAAATCTTTGTAATGTCCTTCAAAAACAACCTCGCCACCAAGTTGACCTGCTTCAGGACCCATATCTATCAAATAATCCGCAGTGCGCATCATATCTTCGTCATGCTCAACCACAACAACAGTGTTCCCTTTTTCTTTTAAGTTGAGAAGTACAGAAATAAGTCGTTCCGTATCCTTTGAATGAAGTCCAATGCTGGGTTCGTCTAAGATATAGGTACTACCAACCAAACTGCTGCCTAGTGAAGTAGCTAAATTAATGCGTTGACTTTCTCCACCGCTTAGCGAATTACTTAATCTATTTAATCCGAGGTAACTAAGCCCAACACGAAGTAAATAATCCAATCTATTGTTTATCTCGAGCAAAACAGGCTTAGCAATTTCTGTCTCCTGTTTTCCGAGCTCCAGCTTGGTGAAAAAAGCACTTGCTTGCTCTATATTGAGTAGTAAAATCTCATTTAAAGAGTAAAGCTTCTGATTTTTCATAAATGAAGGATTGGTACCCTGATTGGTTATTTTTACATAACTACCATCTTTTCTAATTCGCGTACCTAAGCAACTTGGGCATATCGTTTTACCGCGATATTTGCTCAACATTACTCGGTATTGAATTTTATAGGAGTTCTCTTGTAAGTACTTAAAAAAATCATTCAAGCCACGTACTCTAGCATTTCCTTGCCATAGCAG
>CAMDCQ010000139.1 GCA_945890595.1 Chitinophaga pinensis | reverse complement strand
TCCGTGTAGAGTAAAAACAAAAAAAGCCAATCTGTCGATTGGCTTTTTTCTTAGTAGCGAGGAGCAGAATCGAACTGCCGACCTCAGGGTTATGAATCCTGTGCTCTAACCATCTGAGCTACCTCGCCATTTAATTAAACTAAGTACATCGACGTACTTTGTGCCCTATCGTTTGGGTCATGTAAACACATAAACAATAGCTTACGTGCACCTTTTACATCACTGCGATTAAGCGGGTGCAATAGTAAAAAAAATATTTATGAGTAGCGCAGTTAATCTTTAAAAATATTCAGCGTACCCTCTCACTCATCAACCGCTACCTTATTCGTCGGATCTTCCATAATATTTACATCTAATAGCGTGTCTGCATTGGCAAGCAATACTCTACAGTCTGCACTTAAATAACGTAAGTGAACCGTCTTTCCCACTTTGGCATAGCGTTCCGTCATTTTATTTACCGCATCTATTGCACTCATATCTGCTATTTTACTTTCTTTAAAATTAATTACCACCTTTTCTGGATCATTGGCAACATCAAATTTTTGACTAAAAAGAGTGGTAGAACCAAAAAACAAAGGACCGAAAATTTCGTAGTGCTTCACCCCTTCTGCATCCACAAACTTGCGCGCTCGTATTCTTTTGGCACTTTCCCAAGCAAACACCAACGCCGAAATAATAACCCCTACAAAAACAGCTAATGCTAAGTTATGCATGAAAACGGTAACCAGAATCACCACAATCATAACAAATATATCGTGTTTGGGCATCTTAGTTAGTGCTCGAACACTCACCCACTCAAACGTACCAATAGCCACCATAATCATTAACCCGGTAAGTGCAGCCAACGGAACCTGCTCAATCAAACTACTGCCAAACATGATAAAAACCAATAACATAACCGAGGCTATTATGCCCGAAAGTCTTGCTCTTGCACCGTTACTAATATTAATTAAACTTTGGCCAATCATCGCGCAGCCTCCCATACCACCCAAAAAACCGGTTACGATGTTTGCCATTCCTTGCGCTACAGATTCTTTGTTCCCATTGCCACGGGTTTCAGTGATCTCATCGATTAGATTAAGCGTAAGTAAGCTTTCTACCAATCCCACAGCAGCAACAATAAAGGCGTATGGAATGATAATAATCCAGGTGTTAAAGTCTAGCGGTAAGCTAGGAACAGCAAAGGGTGGAAAACCTCCTTTTATACTTGCCAAATCACCTACGGAGGTAGTTTGTAAATCAAGGAATTTTACCAAGCCAAAAACGACGAGAATAGCTGCCAAAGAAGAAGGTATAACCTTGGTTAGTTTAGGTAATCCAAAAATAATAAGCATAGTTAAGAACACTAATCCTAACATGATATACAACGAAGAACCGCTCATCCATTCTCCCTCTGTCTTAAACGAACTAAACTGAGCCATAAAAATAACGATAGCTAATCCATTTACAAATCCATACATGACCGATTGAGGCACCAACCGAATAAACTTACCCAACTTAAAAAACCCGGCTAGCATTTGTATTATACCGGCAAGCACTACGGTAACAAAAATGTACTGTGTAATCGTGTCTGTGTTTATACTTGGATCTGCAAGCTTTAACTCCTGTATTAATCCTATAAAAACGATGGCAATAGCACCCGTGGCTCCCGAAATCATGCCCGGTCTACCGCCGAATATACTCGTAATCAATCCGATGCTAAAGGCTGCATATAAACCTGTGAGCGGCGATAAACCAGCCAAAAAAGCAAATGCTACCGCTTCAGGAACTAAAGCCAATGCTACGGTAAGTCCCGACAGCACCTCGGTGGTGTAGTTTACTTTTTGTCTGAAATCGAATAGATTTAGGTATTTCTTCATGAATGATTTTTCTAAATGAGGTGCAAATTTACCTTTTAAACCTGCACAGACTACATCCAGTGAACCGAATACGATGACTAAACCCTTGTATTTCTGAGAATTGACAGCTACTTTAGCCCTTAAAATCGAGTTTAGGTTCTACGAGAATTACCTCTTCCTTATCTACTTTTACCAAGCCTGGCGTTGCTCCTTTGGGCTTCCGTATGTACTTGCGGGGAGTGTACATCACGGCAGCAAGTGACTCACTTTTGGCTTTGCTATAAAATGCCGCGACACTGGCCACTTTCTCTATCGTGGCAGGAAGTATGCGTGTATTATTGGGATTGCGAATAATGACATGACTGCCACTCACATCTTTGGCATGCAGCCACGTATCCGAATTGGTTGTGTGGTAACGGAGTAAGTCATCATTCTCTCTAGCCCCCTTCCCTATTCTAATCTCAAAGCCATCTATATGCATGGTTTTATAAGGTAGGCGTTTTTCTTTTTGCGTTAATTTAAGATCTGCGGTCTTTCGGATTTCTTTCAGACTATCAACGTTTTCAAAGCTTACGATTTCTTGTGCTTTTGCGCGATAAGTATGTTCTACTTCTGTAAGGTGTTTTAACGCAAAATCCCGCTGTTTGCTTTCGTTTTTACCCTTGGTATAGTAACGCTCGGCGTTTGCTTGTGGGCTTAGGGTATTTTGCAGTTTTATGGCTACTTCACGTGTACCGTCAAAATGGAGTAGTTTAACCTCTGATGCTCCTTTGTTGATTTGCCATAAATTAGCCATGAGCAAATCCGCTTTTTCTTTGTACGAACTGGCACGATTAAGCTCTTCTAGTCGTTTTTGAGCAGATTTTACCTTCTTATCCAGCACAGAAAGTTCTTTGTGCAGTTGACTTAAGTGAGAACCCTTGGTTTGGGCATACACCTGATGCGATATAAATAAACGTGCATGTTGATCTAAGGCTTGCGTAATCTCCTCAAACTGGGCAATAGGCTCTGCTCCTGCCTCATAATCTAACGTGTATTTCTTTACACCTTTGTTTAAAAATAGCGGATGCTTTAATACTTGCTGCTTGAGTTTATCGAGTGTAATTACTTTATCCGCACTAGTCATTTCGTCAAACGATAAGTCGACAAGTTGTAGTCGCTCATTCTCATTTAGAAACTTTAAATCACCTACTTTCTTGTCTTCTAATTGCCACGTATTTATTTCATACGTTTCTACTTTACTGGTTTTTACCGGAAATGCTTCTTGCCAACTATTAGACTGGTAATGTGTTAGTTGCGCAAACTTCCCAAACAAATAAAAGGCCAAAACCTGTTGGTCTTCAAATACGATATCAAACCGTCTATCATACGAAAAAGTGCGTATTTCACTTACTTTTACCCCTTTCAAACTTCGAAACACTGGAAGTCTGTTTTTCTTTTGAAGCTTTTCTAAATCTGGTGTTTGAAAATAAGCCTGTCCTTGAAAAAAACTTACTTTAACACCTTCCTCATCAAAAATTAAGTATACGTCAAACTGTGACGTGGTAAAGAGTTCTGAAAGTGGCTTACCTACTAGTTTAGCCCGGAGCTGTATAGCAAGTCGTTCGATGAGGAAAGCATTCATGTTGGGTGTTCAAAGGTATTCGTATTTCAGGAACCTAAATCGGAAACGATTATACTCCTATCCAATACTTAGTATTCTCCAAATACATCGGTTAAACACTCGCATCCATTTTCGGTAATTACGATAGTGTGTTCAAACTGAGCCGATAGTTTACGATCACGTGTGCGTGCTGTCCATCCATCACCTTTGTCTACGATACATTCAGGCACTCCTTCGTTTATCATTGGCTCTATGGTAAATACCATTCCTGGCTTCATTTTTTTACCGGTATTCTTTTCTCCCACATGACTCACTTCAGGCTCTTCATGAAATTGAAGTCCTACGCCATGCCCACAAAATTGCCATACCACGCCAAATCCGTTGCTTTCTGCATAACGTTGGATCTCATAGCCTATGTTACCAAATCTATTACCGGGTCGGCATTCTTTTACACCAATAGCAAGACACTCTCTGGTTACGTCAATCAGACGCTGTGCATTATCTGCAATTTTACCTACGGCGTACATTCTACACGTATCTCCAAAATAGCCATTTAAGATAGTCGTTACATCAATATTCAAAATATCTCCGTCTTTTAGCACATAATCGTTAGGCACGCCATGACATATCACTTCGTTTGGACTTGCGCAAATAGCACCACTAAATGCTGGTGAACCATGAGATTTGTAGCCTAAGGTTGCAGACTTAGCTCCATGATCGGTGATGTATTCTAATGCTTTATCGTTTATGAATTTGGTGGTATTACCTGCCACTACAAATTGCTCTAAGTACTTAAGCACATTGGCCGCGAGTATGGAACTCTTTCTAATACCTTCAATCTGCTCTTTCGTTTTTATTTTTATTGCCATGCTAACTATGAGATTGCAAAGGTAGTTAGTCAGTTATCAAATTCAAACAGTATAATACAGTGCGTTATTATTTCACTAGTTTGCGGATAAGCATTCCGTAGTTGGTGTTTACATGTAAGAAATAGACGCCGCTTGGTAAATGGCTAATATCGATTGAAAATGATGATTGATTGCCTTGTAGCACAGCGGCTTGTATAGATTTACCTTGGGTATCAATAAGTGAATAATTGGTCGCCTGTGCTTTTTCTAGAACTACACGTAGTTCGTTTTGTGAAGGATTAGGATAAATAAGCATCTGTTGAGACACTTGAGCTACACTTCCTATGCGCTGTGATGTTCTGATCCTTTTATCGGTATAGACTTTATACGCACCTGGAGCACAATTAATAGTCATTTTGATATCGGTTACATTCATACTATCTCCACTAAAATACTCGTACCACATCCCCGTGTGCTGAAAATCGCCAATCAGATCTGCTGTAGTAACATCAAAATTACCCATCACCACAAAATTTTGACTTGCATCCGATAAATGTACTCGTTTGCCTTTTCCTCCTAAATCTAGCTTTACGTCGTTTCCTTCAAATGCTTTGTAGGTGAGTTTAAGTTGGTTCATCTCTGACATTACACGGTAAATATCCTTTCTGTTTCCAGCAGTATTGTAATCCCATTTAATAGGCTTATTACCCGTTCTTCCGTTAAAATCAATGGCATAGTCGTAGCCCAATTCTTGAAATTGCCACATTAATTTAGGCCCGGGTATGGCACTAAAAACCACCCAAGTAAGCTCACTTCTATCTAAGGCTGTATTGATGTCTTTCACCGAATAACTTCCACTTGAATTTCCATATTGAAGGTTTTTGTAAAGCATACGTTCTTCGTCATGACTTTCTGCATACGCCAGAAGTCTAGGGTTATTCCATCCCCGTGATAAGTGATAAGCGTTTGTGAAATTAGAGGTATAGCCCATGCTTGCTTCAGTTGCCTCGTGATTCATATTGCCCCAAAACATACAACCATAATTAGCTAAATCCTTCTCTTCACTATTATCTGCAAAATGCTCAAGAATTACGTAGGCATTGGGATTTACGGCTTTTACTTCATTGTAAATTCGTTTTAGGTTATTGACACGGTCTACATCATAAGCGCCCCAAGCTCCTACATTACCCAAGGTGTTTTTTTGGGTAAATCCTTTAGACAAATCAAATCGAAATCCATCTAGCTTGAACTCAGTGAGCCAATATTCCATGATTTGTTTGAGATAAGCCCTCAGCGCCGTACTCTCATGGTTTAAGTCATATCCCACATTAAAATCATGTTTGGCATCTATATTTACAAATGGATTTTGACCTGTTGGCTTGAAGGTAGTAGCATCCCAGTACAATTGACACAAAGGATTTTGACTAAAAGCATGATTGTACACCACGTCTACAATCACAGCTATCCCTCGTTTATGGCAGGCGTCTACAAAAGCTTTCAGTGAAGCAGGTGTCCCATAATATTTGTCCAATGCCATGTGATACGAGGGATTGTAACCCCAGCTCTCGTTACCTTCAAATTCATTGATAGGCATTAATTCAATGGCATTTATTCCAAGATTAACCAAGTAATCTAAGGTATCCATCAAGGTCTTGTAATTATGCTTTGCCACAAAGTCTCTGACGAGCAATTCGTAAACAATTAACTTATTTTCTTCGGGAGCACTAAATTCGCTTACTTCCCACGTGTACGGCGTTTTAGTCATTTCGACCAATGATGCTATCCCCGAGGTTTTGCCTTGTGGATATGGATGCGGATTAGGATAGGTTTCTGCCGGAATGTACTTATCATTATTGGGATCTAAAACCAACTCGCTGTAGGGATCGGCAATATTAATTTCGCCATCTACCAAGTACTGAAAAGCATAACGCTCATTGGCTTGAAGGTTCGGTATTTCTATCCACCAAGTAGCTCCATCGCTGGTACGTTTCATAAAGTAGTCTGTACTTACCGTCCAGTTGTTAAAATCGCCAATCACGTAAACATACTTTTTGTAGGGAGCAAACAAGGCAAGGGTTAGACTGGTTGACGTCGTTCTGTTTATGCCCAACTTGGCACCTGTCGGCAATGCTTCAATAACTAAATTGGGATTAATTACATAATTAACCGTGTCATAA
>CAMDCQ010000138.1 GCA_945890595.1 Chitinophaga pinensis | reverse complement strand
GGCGTGGTAATAATTCGCTCATTTTTATATAATCCCGCTTCTCTAATCTCGGCTAGTTCTCGGTCAAGTTTTGCTTTTAGTGAATCGTACATTTTATTCGTTTTTTTGGATGGGGCAAACATACACGTCTTTGAGGTGTGGTGCAATAGTTCATACATTCTCTGCCAATTGAGAATCATTTTAATGCCAAAGTTTCTGTTTGTAGCGTAGAACTCGACCAAATTACGACAAAAGGATAAAATTATCTGAACTATTTAAGTGGCATAATCGTTGTATCGCTATACTTGTAACGACGAACAAAAATAGATGTCTGAAAATAAACCTAAAGGTAAAACACCTGAAAATCAAAACGGTACGCCGAATCCTTTTGATAATAAAAAAGCACAAACCAAAAAGCCTAAGTTCAATCCGATATGGATCTATGCCATATTAGCAGCTATATTTTTGGGTATCACTTTTTTAAATCCTAGCGGAGGTCTTAAAAAAGATACCGGTGAAGTGCTCCAAATGATAAAAAATGGAGATGTAGCAAAGCTGAATGTCGTTAATAGAAACCGAGCCGAGGTATATCTAACCAAAGAAGCGAAAGAAAAAGAAACCTATAAAAAAGATATTCGCAAGCCTAACTTTCCTGGAGGAGAAGATATATACACATACTATCTCTCAGACATAGGACCTGCAGATAAATTCCAAGAAACCATAGATGCTGCACAAATCGATCTTAAACCAGAGCAACGCATTGTAACCAACTGGATAGCAGAGTCTGATCCATGGGCAAGTCCTATACTTCAAATGTTACTTTGGGTAGGTATTCTGGTACTGGTTTGGATGTTTGTAATGCGCAGAATGGGTGGATCCGGTGGCGCAGGTGGCGGACAAATATTTAGTATTGGCAAGAGCAAAGCACAACTCTTTGATAAAGACACTAAAGTAAATGTGACGTTTAAAGATGTTGCTGGACTTGAAGGTGCTAAAGAAGAAGTAATGGAAATTGTAGATTTCCTTAAAAACCCAACAAAATACAGTAACCTAGGTGGTAAAATACCAAAAGGAGCATTGCTAGTAGGCCCTCCAGGTACCGGTAAAACATTACTAGCAAAAGCAGTAGCTGGAGAAGCTGACGTACCCTTTTTCTCTTTATCAGGGTCTGATTTCGTAGAAATGTTTGTGGGTGTAGGAGCAAGTAGAGTAAGAGACTTATTCCGTCAAGCGAAGGAAAAAGCACCGTGTATTATATTCATTGACGAGATAGACGCCATAGGTAGAGCCAGAGGCAAAAACGCCATGCAAGGCGGTAATGACGAACGTGAAAACACGCTAAACCAATTACTTACAGAAATGGATGGTTTTGGAACAGATTCGGGCGTTATTATGCTTGCTGCAACCAATAGAGTAGATATTCTAGACTCTGCATTACTTAGAGCTGGAAGATTTGATAGACAGATATACGCAGATATGCCTGACTTAAATGAGCGTAAAGCTATATTCCTAGTGCACCTGAAACCTATTAAGGCAGAAGAGAATCTTGACATCGATTTCTTAGCACGTCAAACTCCTGGTTTTAGTGGTGCTGATATTGCCAATATGTGTAACGAAGCAGCACTTATTGCGGCTCGTTATGACAAAAAAGTAGTAGAAAAACAAGACTTTCTGGATGCGGTAGACCGAATAGTTGGCGGACTTGAAAAGAAAAATAAAGTAATCACTCCAGATGAGAAACTTGCTGTGGCAGTGCACGAAGCAGGCCACGCTACCGTAAGTTGGTTGTGCGAACATGCACACCCCTTGGTGAAAGTAACCATAGTTCCTAGAGGAAGAAGCTTAGGTGCTGCGTGGTATTTACCAGACGAACGTCAGATTACACGCACCGAGCAATTACTTGATGAAATGTGTGCCACGTTGGGTGGTAGAGCAGCAGAGAAAGTTATTTTTGATAAAATTAGTACCGGTGCGCTTAGTGACTTAGAAAAAGTGACCAAGCAAGCTATGGCTATGGTAAGTATATATGGTTTAAATGAAGCTGTAGGAAATGTTTCCTATTATAACATGGACCAAGGTTTTAGTAAACCTTTCAGTGAGAAACAAGCCGCGCTCATGGATGACGAAATTAAAAAACTCACCGATGAGCAATACCGTAGAGCTATAAAAATAATTGCAGATAATAAAGATAAGGTTCTTGCGCTAGCCAATCAATTACTAGAGAGAGAAGTTATTTTTAAAGAAGATTTAGAAAAGATATTTGGGATGAGTGCAAGTGATGCCATCGCCAAAAAACTACTAGACGATCAACTAATAATAGCAGATACAGCAGCCATCGTAGAGGAAACTATGGAGGCAGTAGAAGCTGAAGAAATAAGTGAAACTACAGCGGAAACATCCGAAGAAACTGTTGAAAATTAACCTAAAATTATTACCACAAAAAAAAAGGAGCTAACCACATGGTTAGCTCCTTTTTTTATATCCTCTAAATAATTTAATCTTTCACTTTTGAATACATATACTCAGCCACTTCATCAGGTACTAAATACTTAATACTTCGTCCCATGCGTACCAAACCACGCACATAACTTGCTGATATGTTGAGCATAGGTCCTTTCATCACACGAACTTTCTGATTTTTAGCAAATTCGCCTCCCGGGAAACCTTCTCTGAAATAGGAAAGTATATCGTACTCCATTAATATCTCTTCATGATCTTTCCATTTTTCTAAATGTTGAAGATTATCGGTTCCTAAGATAAGCTGAAACTCAATAGAAGGATGTAGCTCTTTTAATTTTTTAAGCGTATAAGACGAATACGAAGGAATAGGCATATCAAATTCTACGTCACTTACCTTAAACTGCTCATTCCCTTTGATTGCTAGTTTCACCATGTTTAATCGGTGATCAGCATCCATAATATCTTTCCCTTTCTTTAATGGGTTTTGCGGTGAAACCACAAACCATACTTCATCTAACTTCGCTTGGTCAAGCATATATTGACCAATAATTAAGTGCCCATGATGTATGGGGTTAAATGACCCAAAAAATAATCCTACCTTCATTCTAAACTTCTGATTTTAAAAAACTTGCAACTACCTCTTCTGCGGTAGCAAAGGTATCACTTAACACATCGTTAACAATAACTTTATCAAACTGAAATTCAAATTTTAGTTCAGTTTTTGCTTTGGCTATCCTTTCTTCCAATTGAGATGCACTTTCTGTTGAGCGATTTCTCAATCTTTCTTCTAAAATTTGTACCGAAGGCGGCCTAAGAAACAAGGCTAAAGCCCTATCTTGGTAGTATTTTTTTATGGTAAGTCCACCTTGAACATCTAAATCAAAAATAACGGTTTTTTTAGCTGCCCAAAGTCGATCTACTTCACTTTTAAGTGTGCCGTAAAAAATCCCGTTGTACACCTCTTCATGCTCTATAAATTTATTTTCTTCAACGGCCTCTAAGAATGCTTCTTTGGTATAAAAATAATAATCTACACCATGCGTTTCATTGGGTCTTTTGGCTCTCGTTGTGGCGCTTATCGAGAATTCTAAATCTGGTATTGTATTCAGCAAATGACGTACTACAGTTGTTTTACCACTGCCACTAGGCGCCGAAAATATGATTAATTTGTTTGTCACTTCTGTATTAGCTTCTGCGTCAACTTCTTCTTGTCCTTGAGTCATTATTCGTATTAAAGTAAGTTAAGTGCTTGCTCCTTTATTTTTTCCAATTCTTCTTTCATGGCGACTACTTCTTTTTGAATACCGGCGTGATTAGCCTTACTCCCCAGTGTATTAATCTCACGACCCATTTCTTGCGCTATAAAATTTAGCGTTTTACCCTTAGGGTTATTTTCTAATGCTTCGCAAAAGTGTTCGCAATGCGTTTTAAGCCTATGCTTTTCTTCGTTAATATCGTATTTCTCTAGGTAATAAATGAGTTCCTGTTCAAATCTATTTTTATCAAAAGACTCATCTTCCACCAATTGTTTCAGGTTTTTTTGAAGTCTTTCTTTGGTACTCTCTGTGCGAATGGGTTCTAGTATTTCAATAGCAGGTATGCCTTCAGCAATGGTCTCAGCATAGTCATTCAACAAGCTTCTTAACGTTTCCCCTTCTTTAAGTCTAAATGCGTCAAACTCTAAGTAGGCTAACTCTCCTACTTCTTTAACCAGGCTATATAAGTCTTCATCCAATTTTTCATCATCTTGATAAATTACATCTTGCATGGTGGTGGTTATTCTAAAAATGTCGTGCTCAGGCGCACCCAGTTTTTTGCTCAAGTCGAGTAGCTTATGATAATAGGTGGCGGCCAACGCTTCATTTATTTGAATGTCATTTTCATTGGTTTTGTGCTTCACCACGTTTATACTGAGCGTAGCACTTCCTCGTTCTATTTTTTTGCCAAACGTGTTTCTAATTTCTATTTCTTTAGGCATTAGGAAGCGAGGCACGCGTAGGCTTAAGTCGAGAAACTTTCCGTTAAGGCTACGTAATTCTACTTTTACGCTATAGTTTTCGGTATGCTTTTCGGCCATACCATAGCCGGTCATTGATCGAATCATTATAATGCTGGCAAATATAAGTGCAAGATAATAGCGGTGATATAGTCTTTCTTTATTACACGTAAAAATCAGCGTTTTGGATGTACGCACTTTACACGTACTTACTAAAAATTTCTTATTATAATTATTTTTCTATTACTTTGTAAATAGCGACCTCTTAATCTCCAAATGCTAGACATAAGGATTGAGAGTATGTAAGCGGATGTCTACACGTTTTTTTGGTAGACAGAATTTAATTGGTTTAAAACAGATTTCTTATGAATAATAAACTTATTGAAAAGTCATGTATTCTTCTTGTTTTTATAGTGAGTATTGTAATGTTCTCGGGTTTTGAGATGACACCAACAAGTTCTTATCAAGTCAAGTCATTGAGTGCAGATGGAACGGAAATTGTTACCTTGGATATAGTTATTAGCTCAACTGGTCAAGCGAGTATTTCAAAAACTACTGCTCCCTTTTCTCAGACTGATATTATTCAGCAGTCAATTTTAGGTGATGGTGTGAACTTAAATTCTAGTACAGCGGGCAACAATGCTATAATCACAGTGAATGGAATTCCTTCAGGACAAGAACTCTATTGGGTCCCCATAGAACTTGACAATCCACCTATTCAAAATGGAGGTGGTTCTGTTACATTTTATTGTATTGGAAGTGACTGCGACGCAAACTCGACTTGTGATTTATCTGTAATGATGAGTGCACCAAATATTGCGAATCTTTATTGTAATAATACGTGTTCTGGAATATGTAGGTTAGTAAGTGGCTGGTCAGGGTTTGGATCAGCAGATAATGGTGGTGGTGGCGTTTATATTGTAGCTTCTTCAGTTAACTATCTTAATTAAATTTTTATGAAAAGTAGTATTCAAGTATTCTTCCTAGTAGTTATATTAACTTTCTTTGGTTTTACATTTTCTAAAACGCTTAGTAATTCCAATGTCGTAACTGAAATAAAATCAGCATCTAATAATGACCCCAACTTAGTAATTAGCCTAACGATAACTCGTAACTCTAATGGAGATATTAGTATTGATAAATCAACTGAACAGAATTCTGAAAATGTAGGTTTAAAGGCATTTGTTTTAGAAGACTTTCATTATCCCGTAGTGTCAATGCCAAATGATAGTGTATTCGTAGAGTATGATCCGCTTCCAATTGGGTATAACGTATATTGGATTCCTATAGATTGTGACACTCTACCTATGGCTCAGGTTGGTATAGGCTATGCATTTTGGTGTGATGGCTGTTCGGGATGTAAGCCATCTGTAGTGAGTACAGGAAACAGTGCAACAGTGACTTGTAATAACTCATGTTGCACATTAAAAAAGAGAAAGGTTGGTGGTTTAACTTTAGCAGACGGAGCTGGTTTTCTAGTAGTAGCTAAGAGCGTAACCTATAATTTTTGATTTTCATAGTATCATTATTTGACTAGGCTCACCTCCCCCTATTCACCAGCCAAAGTCCCAAAACAATAAGCAACCCGAAACCAGCCTTGCCCCAAGTAATGGTATCCATACCTAATGCTATGGCTATAAGTGCAGCGAGTAATGGTTGTAAGTATATATAGCTGCCTGCAAGCGTGCTACTACTGTTTTGTACCGCCCATACATTGAGTATATAATTTGCAATGGTGACAAATAGCACCACAAAAACCAATGCAAAAATGGCTTTATGGGTAAGTATAGACCAATCTACCGCTGCAAACTCGCTATACCCCACAGGCAGCACCCATACAAAACCAATCATAAACATAAAGGCGGTAACGGTAGTAGCCTTGTATTTTTTTAGCAATCTCGCTACGTAGTACAAGTGAAAAGCAAAACTAGATGCATTCAGCATAATCAATAAGTCGCCTATAAATCCGTCACTACTCAGCGAAAAAGTGTGCTCTAGTATCAAAGATATCTACATCTGTTTACATTTTTATCATTGATATTCAGTGTTTTATG
>CAMDCQ010000137.1 GCA_945890595.1 Chitinophaga pinensis | reverse complement strand
GGCGGAATTGGTAGACGCGTCGGTCTCAAACACCGATGCCGCAAGGCGTGCCGGTTCGACCCCGGCTCCGGGTACATACAAGAGAGTCTTAGTTATAAGGCTCTCTTTTTTTTGAGGCTTTTAATCTAATGGTTGTAGATTCTACTGCTTGCGTCCTTTTTTAGTAGATCGGAAATGAAATTGAGCATACCAAGTTTTAACTTTTTTGAGCCATTTCTGGTTGAATGTATTGCTATTATCTGTATCTTGATAATTTTTGTTTCCAATCAAAAGTGCGATGGGCTTAAGTTCTTTATACGATTCACACACCACCATAAGCATAGCGGCAAAGGGTAAAAACAAGATCATACCCGCAATGCCCCACACAGCGGCTCCAATAATTAAGCTTATTATAGCTGTTAAAGCATTTATATTTATACTTCCTCCCACAATTTTAGGACTCAAAAAATTGTCTGAAATCAATTGTACTGCCCAAAAAAGAATCGCAATTTCTACAGGCATCCACACAGAATTATAGGAGATAAATGCATATAATGTTGGAATAATAGCGCCAGAAACGGTACCTACATACGGAATAATAGCCAATATAGCCCCTAAAAACCCGAAAAGGAAAGGATTGTCTATGCCTATAATTAATAGCCCAAGGCTATTTGCTACACCTATCACCATAATCAGAATGATCATCCCGAACAAATATTTTTGCCCGACGTGTTTCACTGATTTAAACATAGTTAAGGCGTGCTCTTGTTTGTCTTTAGGATAAAAGCCACTAAATGCAGTTAATAATCCTTTCCTATAAATGAGAATAAGAAAAGTAAAAATTATGGTTGCTAGCATTCCGGCAAGAAATGTTGCCGTGCTACTAAACGTTTCCCGCACCAACGAACCAGACGATTGACTTACCCAATCTTTAAGAAGATCGATAAGTTCATTCTTTTTTAAATTTGGAACAAAGTTAAAGTTATCGTTTATGTACAAGGTAGCTTCGGCAAAAACGTGGAAAATTTTGCCCTGAAAATTAGAAAACTCTTTGGTGATTTTGATAAGTTGGGTAGAGAACAAGAAAATACTTCCACCTATACTTAAAAGTACCACGAAAATGGATGTAAATGCGGCAAGTATTTTATTTAGTCCCCATGACTCTAGCTTTTTTACGATGGGATAAAGTATAAGCGATAATAGAAAGGCAAAGCTAAGTGGGATTAGTATAGATTGTGCCAAAAATAGGATGGCAAATAGAGAAACAACAGAGGCGATTGCGAAAAATAATTTTTGAAATGATAAATGCATGTTTTAGTCAGCTATTCCTTTTTAATTGATTTTGTAAGGATTTGATACAACTGCTTGCCTACTATTTTTATATTTTCAGAATTCCTGGAAACAACATCTGTTACCCCTATTTGGAATAAAACGCCAGCTATGTTTTGTAAAGGATTCATGGTTTTTCCAATAATCACTTTTTTGGTCAAAAATCCTGTCGCAAATCCTATAAGATTATCTTTGAGATTGCCTTGAAATTCTGGAGTTTTAGCTAAGGAGCTTAGTGTTTCTTTTAAAAAATTAAGGGGCCTTACACTCTCGTATGTTAGATAAAATTGTTCTTTGAGCAAACTCAATTGTGACGCTTGTTTTTCTTCTAAAATTCGAATAGCATCATCTAAATCTTCGCTGGTTAGTTTTGTCCTCATATTCATTATGGTTTGTAGAGCATTCCTATAATTTTGTTACTTAAGGGTCTTTTAACCCAACTGTTTTTAAAGAAATAAAATAGAATTGCAAGTATGAAATAAAAACCTCCGACGGTAAAAAACCCAAGGTACACGTTATTCAAAAGCTTACCCACCCATAGGGCTAATCCTACGTTAATGAGTATGCTGGCCAATCCAAACGCTACTAATAATGCAATATATGCAACTACCGTAGAAAGCACAACTGCGGATTTACTAATAGTTTTTAGCCTAAGTATTTCCAGCGTTGTCGTGCTAAACTCTTCCGCTTTTGCAAAGAGGCTTTCTATGGGTGGTTGTTTTTTTTGCATAGATAATTCTAACGTATTAATAATAAGTCGTTTGTAAATAACAGTTATGTTGTTTACACATCTTTTACTGACTTATCATATTTCGCCATTGTTTTTGTAATTAGTTTGTCTGTGTCTTCTATGACTTGCTCGTATTTGTCAGATAGATGTGTGGCCATTTCTTCAAACTCTTGTTTTAGATTGTCTGTTAAATCTTCTCCTTTTCTAGCAATTTTTTTTCGTGTTTTGGAACCTTTGTTGGGTGCAAACAAAATTCCTAAAGCGGCTCCAGCGGCAATGCCAGCCAATAAACCTAATACTACTTTTCCTGTACTCATGATCTTTTTTCTGTTATGTGGTTAAATGTTTTTTGTTTCCAATGATTACATAGTGTGTTGAAGCACGTAGGGTAATAATAAGGAGTGTATGCATTTTGCTTCTTATAGTGTAAGCAAAAAGTCAAAGTCCTAATTATAATTTCCATCACATCAAGTTACGCTATGTCTCTCATCTTCATCTTTAGTTTAATACATCTTTTTGTATGGTGTAAAGGTGATATGATAGCTGCTAGAATGTATTACACAATTGGCGGAAGGAGTTGCAGTATTCTGTTATTTTTAAAAAAAATATGGGTTGTTATGTTCTAAACAAGCTGCAACTTAGATGACTTCCTACCCTTTGGACATGCGGCAGCGCATTGGAATTTCTCTAAAAACGTGAGATGACCTAGACGTTCTATTGGCCAATTAAAAAAGGTATAGCGGTAATTCTGCTATACTACTGAGACTGAATTAGTATAAATTATCGAACACTTGCTCGAAGAAGCCTGTCATTTATAGCTCGACCTATGCCTTCGCTTATACATCGTTCTGCCAAAATAAAATCGCTGTTATCTTCATCCGCTAAATGCATCATTTCAAAAAGATTGTTAGCTATTTCACTTAAATTATAATCGCTTGAAAGGAGGTAAGGAATTTGATTTTCAGTTGTTTCCATTGTTTCAAAAAGCAAGACAGATACTTTTTTGGTTTGGTGGTTGCGTAAAGCATCCTGCATATCATCTACCAAGAAAAGGGGTTTTTGAGTAGCGTAGTGTTTTTTTAGTTGCCCGGGAGCCGTTATTTTTTCATCTGCTTGGGTACGTACATGTACGCCAATTGCTGCTTCAATTTGTTCTTTGCTGATACCGCCTTCTCTAAGCAAGGTAACTTGGTTTTCGAGTACCGACACAATAGTGCTTTCAACACCCACATCACATTTGCCGCCATCTAAAATATAGCTAGCAGAATCTCCTAAACTTTGAGCTACGCGTTTAGCGGTAGTCGGACTCACGGTATTAGAAATATTGGCACTAGGTGCGGCTAGCGGAAAATTTAAGAGACTTAGCAATTGCAGTGTAATTGGATGCTTAGGAACACGCAAAGCTACATTAGGTAATCCAGCAGTTACTAAATCTGGTACAGTATCGTTTTTGGGCATTACTATAGTTAACGAACCAGGCCAAAAGGCTTTTGCGAGTTGTTGTGCAAGCGGAGAAAATTCAGTAACATATTTTACGACTTCATCTGCACTGGCTATGTGTATTATAAGCGGATTAAAGCTGGGCCGTTGCTTAGCGTTGTAGATTTTAGAAACAGCAGTGGCGTCTAAGGCATTAGCTGCTAAACCGTAAACCGTTTCCGTCGGAATTGCCACAAGGTGACCACTTTGTAATAAAGATGTGGCTAGCGCCAAATCTGTGCCTGTCATTTTTTGTCTCTTGCTAGGTCAAATTTTTCAATTTTATTGTAAAGATGACTTCGTTGAATATCGATTTCTGTGGCCGTTTTGGCTACATTCCAATTGTTCTTTTTAAGCTTGGCATCGATAAACATTTTTTCTGCATAATCCTTGAACTCTTGGAATTTTGAGAATTCATTGATAGCATCCATAGAACCTGGCTTTTTCTTTCCGTTGTTGGCATAAAGCTGCACATTTTCTTCCGTTATTTTCTGATCACAAAGTATAATCAAGCGTTCTACGATGTTGCGTAATTCTCTAATATTTCCGCTCCAATAGATGTTTTTAAGAGCTTCCATGGCACCCGCTGTAAATTGTTTTTTATGAATACCGTTATCTTCACAAATCTCTTGCATAAATTTCTCCGCTAGTGCAGGAATATCCGTTACACGCTCATTAAGCGAGGGAACGTGGATTACAATCACAGAAATACGGTGGTATAAATCTTCTCTGAAATTTCCGTCTGCAATTTCTTGCATTAAATCCTTGTTGGTAGCAGCGATAATTCTAACGTTTACATCAATGTCTTTTTCGCCTCCTACTCTGCTTACTTTATTTTCTTGAAGTGCTCTAAGCACCTTCGCTTGAGCCGAAAGACTCATATCGCCAATTTCATCTAAAAATAGCGTTCCTCCATTTGCTTTTTCAAATTTTCCTAGCTTCTGTTTGATAGCGGATGTAAATGATCCTTTCTCGTGACCAAATAGTTCGCTTTCTATGAGTTCGCCAGGAATAGCGGCACAGTTTACTTCAATTAACGGTTTGTCTGCACGATTACTTTTTTCGTGAATCCAACGAGCTACCAGTTCTTTGCCTGTTCCGTTTTCTCCTGTTATTAAAACTCTAGCATCTGTAGGGGCTACTTTTTCAATGGTTTTTTTGATTTTTTTGATGCTTGGAGCATCCCCAACTATTTCTCTGGTTTTGGTAATCTGTCTCTTAAGAACCTTGGTTTCGATGACTAAGCTGTTTTTATCAACGGCATTCCGCACGGTAATAAGTAACTTATTTAAATCGGGTGGCTTATTGATAAAATCAAATGCTCCTTTTTTAGTTGCTTCAACGGCTGTTTCAGTAGTCCCATGGCCAGAAATCATGATAAACGGTAGCTCAGGCGCAATTTCTTTGGCTTTTTCTAGCAGTTCTATGCCATCTAATTTTGGCATTTTTATATCTGCTAATACCGCATCATAATTAAATTTTTTAATCAGATTGAAGGCTTTTTCTCCATCTTCAGCTTCTTCTATTTCATATCCCTCGTACTCTAGGATTTCTCTTAGTGTTTCTCTGATGCTTTGTTCATCGTCTACAATTAGAATTCTTGCCATAACTTGATTTTCGCTACTTAAATATCGTGTTTCTGTTGTTTTAAAAAAAATGCAAAACTATAAGCCGGGTTCTGTACCTCAACCTAGGTTGAAGTGCTTATCATTTATCTTAGCTACCTACCCTCTGTAGTTTCTAACCAAAGCTAGAATCGGACGAGCTGCCCTCAACCTACAGTTTACTTGGTATTACAACGTGTAAGGTTTGTACCAAACGAGTGTTACCACTCGAGCGCGTGAGCTCTTACTTCACTTTTTCACCCTTACCAAAACAAAACGAGTTTTATCTTGGCGGTTATTCTCTGTTACCCTTTCTGTTACCAACACATTTCTGTGCTAATACCCTTTGTTTCCAAAGGTACACTGCCCTATGTTGCCCGGACTTTCCTCCCCCTGCTTACGCAGACAGCGATAAGCCGTTTTGCACTACAAATGTATAGTTTTTTAAACGCTTTGAACTATCTTGTCTTATTCACGTGATATGAACAAATAATGAGGAAACAAAACCAATTAATCTAATTCTGCAAAACTATGTACACGGGTAAATGGTCACTGTAGCCATTTAGATAGTTGTTTCCTGCAAATGTTCTGTGTGGATAGCCTTCATATTTTCCGGTTTGTAACATCCAGGGTTCAGATTTAATAGTTGCACTATTTTTTTTGAAATGGATGCCAGTCGTGTCCGTCAGTAGCGCTGAAGAAACCATAATTTGATCCAACATTTCCCACGTATTTTTATAGCGATAACTGCCTTTTTCAGCGTTGTCCAATGCACAAAAAGCATTAAAAAATTGATCTTTAGCAGTGGCGTTTTGGTTACAACTCACTGCAAGTGTCTCGGCAATACTTGTGTTAGTAGGCTCGTCATTGAAATCTCCCATTACAATTATTTTAGCGTTCGGTTCGGTTTTCAGTATGCTGTATTTAATGGCGTTTAGTTTGGTGGCGGCTGCTATCCTTTTTTCTTCAGACTTTTCGGAGTATCCGCCTCTGCTCGGCCAATGATTAATGATAAAGTGTAAGGTTTCTCCATTAATGACTTTTCCTTTAACATGTAAAATATCTCGTGTTAGGTCGTTACAATAGCTTAGGTCAGGTTGATGAGCCGTAAAATGTTCTACAGTAAAAAGTGACTTGTTGTAGATAAACCCAACATCCATTCCTCGTTCATCCGGCGAATCTAGGTGCACTATTGCGTAATCGGCGTTCTTTAAGCTAGGTTCGGCAATAAGATCCTCTAGTACTTTTTTGTTTTCTATCTCGCAAACACCTAGAAAGGTAGGTGGTTCACCATTTGCCAACTCACTTATCACCTTGGCTAAATGCTGTAGTTTGTTTGTATATTTAACCGTATCCCATTTTTTTTCGCCATTGGGAGTGTATTCATTATCCGAAGAATCGATATTTGGCAAAGTGTCAAATAGATTTTCCAAATTATAAAAAGCTACAGTTGCGGTC
>CAMDCQ010000136.1 GCA_945890595.1 Chitinophaga pinensis | reverse complement strand
AGCATACCAAGGGTCCTAAGAAATTTAGAGATTTTTTGGGCGATACTATATTATACAGTATACATCTGAAACTAGAAGAATGATTTACATCTTAGCAGGTGACGTAAGAAGTGGCAAAACTTCTGCCCTACAAGAGTGGGTGGATACTTGGGATACCGTAAAAGGAATTATTTGTCCTGACGACTCTAATAATCTTAAGTATTTGTATAATATTCAAACGCAAGAAAAACATGCATTTCAAAAGTTAAAAGAAGGGAATACTATTTCTGTAGGGAAGTTTCATTTTTTAGAGGATACATTTAAACTGGCTAACTACATTCTAATTAAGTCTTTTGAGGAAGATGATTATGATTTTTTGGTGTTGGATGAGTTGGGCAAACTTGAATTAGAGGGGAAAGTCTTACATCAAGCGGCTAGTTATATCTTAGGTAATTATCAGTCAAATGATAATCAAAATCTACTTTTAGTAGTACGAACTTCCTTAGTGAAAGAAATTATTGCTCATTATGACATTAAAGGTTTTCAAATAGTAGCAAGTGAGACGCTACCCTAACGTTATTTAACCTATTTGAGCTTGTACACGCTCATATTCTTCGGGTGTATTGACGTTGGTGAATTCTTTTACATCCAAAATTTGGACTCGTTGATTTCCATATTGATTTAAGAATTGTTGAATAGAACGGCCTCCATTGGTAAAGTATTCTTCAAGACACGGAAGGGTTTCAATTTCCCAAATACTAAGCATGGGCTCCCAAATACGTGTTTCTGTATTGTAATAGGTTGTGGTTAGTAAATCCCAATTACGGTGTACAATGATGTTTTTAATACTTTGTTTGGTGACTAGTGGTACGTCTACCCCTAATACTAGAATACTTGTTTGCGTGAATCTCAGCGCGGATATTATCCCCGATAAAGGACCTTCTTCAGGGTATTCATCAATAATGGTATTATTTAGATGAAGATTATTTTGCTCTTGATTTATGGAGTAAAAAACATCACCAACATAGCATTTAAGTTTGGCATGAGCTAACTGGGCGAAGTTCTTCTGGGTTTCGTTTGTAAGGGACGTATTCGCAATGAGTTGTGACTTATCGGTCCCCATTCTTGAGCTTTTGCCACCCATCAATACAATGCCTATTAAATCTGCCAATGTTTAACTTTTAGTTTTATAGATAGCGTGACCTAATCCAAACCCAACTAATCCGTATATCAACGTAGTGCTTATCAAATTGTCTGCGGAATAATCAAAAGGTAATCTAAACAGAATTCCCATTGAGATACCTATGAAATAGCTATTACGTTGACTATTGATTACTAGGTGTGTAGTAATAACTGGGTTCAATATACTTCTTCGATAGTAATTTTTACTAATTTGCTGGTTGGCGTAAAACTTTTAGCAGCAAACGAATCAATAGGAATTAGTGGATTAGCTTCAGGAAAGTATGTCGCAACATTGCCAACTGGTATAGGATAGGGTATCACTAAAAACTTTCGAGCTTCTCGTTTAACACCATTAAACGCACTAAATAAGTTGACTTCTTGTTGTGCTTGCCATCCTCTCGCATCAATGTCTTTTTGGTTCATCATAATTACCCTTCGCTCATTGTATATGCCTCTGTATCGGTCATCTAAACCATATATGGTGGTGTTATATTGGTCGTGACTCCTAATCGTCATCATAAAATATTCTCCATCTCCCAATCGGTGTTTTGGGAGTTTATGGACAGTAAAATTTGCTTTGCCATTTTCAGTGTTAAACTTTCTTTCTCTTGCTCCGTTGGGCAAATAAAAACCCCCAGATTTGCGAATACGCACATTATAATCTTCAAAACCGGGAATAACCTGTTCAATGGCGTCTCTTATGTTATCATAATTACTCGCCATATTTAACCAAGGAATGTTCGTGTTTTTCAATGTTGATGACGCCATTTGTGCGACAATAGCAACTTCACTTTGTAGCTGTTTACTTGGCGGTGTTAAAATTCCTTGTGAACTTTGTACGACGCCCATACTGTTTTCGCAACTCACAAATTGTTCGCCATTTGCTTGCACGTCTTTATCCGTTCTGCCTAAGCAGGGAAGAATAAGGGCTTGTTGCCCGGTTATTAAATGTGACCGATTTAGCTTAGTGCTAACATGGGCAGTTAACCTGCAGTTTTGTAACGCTTGAGCTGTGAAATGCGTGTCAGGCGAGGCACTTAAAAAATTGCCACCCATAGCAAAAAATACTTTTCCTTTTTCAGCATGCATTGCCTCAATAGCAGATACTACGTGATAACCGTGCTCCCGAGGTGATTTTATGCCATGTACTTGATCTAGCTTATCTAAGAATTCCGGTCTAGGAGCTTCCCATATCCCCATTGTTCTGTCGCCTTGCACATTGCTGTGTCCACGTACCGGACATGTGCCGGCTCCTGGCTTACCAATGGCACCTCTAAGTAATAAGAGATTAACAATTTCTTGAATATTGCTTACTCCATTTTCTTGCTGTGTTAATCCCATGGCCCAGCAAATAATAATTTTTTGATTAGATGCTATTAGGTCCGCTGCTTCTTTAATTAGGATTAAATCAACACCACTCTCTTTTGCACATTCTTGGATGGTATAGGTTCGTAGATCCGCGATGAGAGCTTCATAGTTTGACGTGTAACGTTTAATAAATTCGAGATCAAAAACGTTTTCTCCAGCATCTTCTTTTGCGAGGAGTATTAGCATTACGGCTTTTAAGAATGCCACATCACCATTTAACTGAACTGGCACATAAAGGTCTGTGAGCGCAGTTCCCCCTTTTAAGATTCTCAAAGGAGATTGTGGATCTATAAAGTTCACCATACCCGCTTCAGGTATTGGATTTACCGTAATTATCTTGCCTCCGTTTTCTTTGCATTTTTCTAATGCGCCGAGCATACGGGGGTGATTTGTCCCAGGATTTTGTCCCATAACCATTATTATTTCTGCCTCATACAAATCAGCTAAGGTAACAGATCCTTTACCAACTCCTACGGTTTCTGTCAAACCTACTCCACTACTTTCGTGACACATGTTAGAGCAATCCGGTAGATTGTTTGTACCAAATGCTCTAATAAAAAGTTGGTATAAGTAAGCCGCTTCATTGCTTGTTCTTCCGCTGGTATAGAAAATCGCGTCGTCTGGAGTTGCTAGTGCATTTAGTTCTTTAGCAATTAATGAAAAAGCATCGTTCCATTGTATAGGTTCGTAATGTGTAGCCCCCGTTTTTAGTATCATAGGTTCAGTTAGCCGTCCCAATTTGCCTATCTCAAAGTCGGACAATTTAGAAATTTCAGCAACCGAATGCTTCGCGAAATATGCTGCTGTTAGTGACTTTTTAGTCGCTTCTTCGGCAATCGCTTTTATGCCGTTCTCGCAGTATTCGCCTATCGCAGATCGATCGTCATCTGGATCTGGCCATGCACAGCCTGGGCAATCAAATCCACCTTTTTGATTTATTTTTAAACTCAGTTTAAATGCATCAACAGGGTCCATATACATAGCCATATGCTTTACCGAAGAAATAATAGCTGGAATACCTACAGCTTTTTCTTTCGGTTCTTTTAGAATAAGACCTGTGTAGTCAAAGTTTTCTATTTCTATTTTTGGACTAGACATTGTGAATTTCAAATGTAGTTAAATGATTTGATTCACTAAAAAATCAAAGAGGGAAGTATTATGTGCACCAGAGAAAGGGTTATCATAAAATAAATGTTTTTAATCAGCTATAGATGTTATAGCTATTCTCTTTTAGAAAGCCAATTAGTGTCTGTCCATTTTCACGAGCCAAATCTACCGCTAAACTGCTTGGTGCGCCCACAGATATAATGGTTGAAATACCTGCCATTGTAGCTTTTTGAACCAATTCAAAACTTGCTCTACCACTTAAAAGAAGGATTTTATCCTCTAAGGGTAATCTGTTTTTTCTGAACGATTCACCTATGACTTTATCCAATGCATTGTGTCTGCCAACATCTTCATGCATAATTTCCAATTCCCCGTCTAAACTAAAAAGTGCTGCTGCATGAATCCCTCCTGTAGCGGTGAATAAGGATTGCTTTTCGTTTAACGTTTTTTTCAAGCCGTGTAGAACAGAATCTTGAAGGACTAATTTGTTTTTAAAGTGGAATTGTGTTTTAGTGTGTATCGCCTCGATGCTGGCCTTTCCACATACGCCGCAACTACTCGTAGTATAAAAATTTCGTTCTATTTTTTGCAGTTTGATTTTTACATCTTTATTCAAGTAGATTTTAATAATGTTATCGCCTGAGTATTTTACCGCCTTAATTTGTGAGTAGGCGTACAGTAAACCCTCGGTAAATAAAAAGCCTAGCGCAAGTTCTTCGTCATCGCCTGGAGTGCGCATAGTTACAGAAATAGCGGTAGGTTTCTGCTCGTCAATATGTTGAATTTGAATTTCTAAAGGCGCTTCTACTGCTACTACATCGTCTTGTTCTTGGATTTCTCCGTTCCTTATTCTCGTAATTTTAATTTCGTGTAGACCTTCAATCCTCTTTTCTGACATAGGGGCTTAAAGCGATTGCGGATTTATAAACAGGTTAGTCTCATCTTCATTAACTCGTGGTTTTAAGCATTGCCAATCTTTTTCAACAAGGATGAAAAGTCCGTCAGCTGTAGCATCAAATCCTACTCTATCATCAGAATCCCAACTATGCAGTAATAATCTTGGTATTTTTGCTGTAATCTTTCCATTGTCAAAAATACAAGTCATGGATTTATCTTCTGACGTAACTAAACCGTAAATCAATTCACCTGTATGAAATTCGCATTTAGACCAAGTTTCTCCTTGATTTACTAACTCAGTTACTTCGGTACGTGAAAGTCTAAATCGCACCGAATCTCCTTGAATTCTAATTTTCATATTAGTCTAGTATTATACCGAGTTGGTTTAATTGCGATTGAGTCAAGGTAACGTATTGTATGTACATTTTAATTCGTGTAGTAGGCAAGCCATTCGAATTTTTAGGTTGACGTTCGATTGTTTTAGCGACGTCCATTCCTGCTAAAACTTTTCCAAAGGTAGTGTATTCACCGTCTAAGAAATGAGCACCACTTGTATCCGTCACGATATAAAACTGTGATCCGCTAGATTTGCGACTAGGGTTAGTCATGTTGCCATTTCTGGCAGCAGCTAATGCGCCGTAAAAATGTTTAAATTGGGTAGAGTCAATCTCTGCAGGTACGGTATAGCCAGGGCCGCCACTCCCGTCATTATTCCTGTTACCGTCTTTACTGGATGGACTGCCTCCTTGTATTACAAAATTATCGACACATCGGTGAAATTCAGTGCTGTCGTAAAACGCAGCGCGCACCAAGCTATCAAAATTGTGCTGATGTAAAGGTGTCTCTTCATATAAATCGAGGTAAATATTCCCAAAATCAGTCGTGACTTGAATGACTTCAAAGGTTGGCTCATCTGCTGGCACGTCTTTCTTACATGATTGTAGGGTAAGAGATATGATTACGGTGGCAAGGAGTACATTTTTCATGCGGTTGTTGTAAAATAAAGACATCATATTACGTATTTAAATTTTCTGCGTTATTGTATATAAACAACGAATATATTCAAAAATATGTCGCGAAATTAAATTGCTTGATCACGAACAACTTGGTGTTTTTAATTCAGAGAGATTGGATATTTTAGCTTAATGATTAAGGAATCACGTATTTTTGCCCACAATAGATGTCGCCTCTTGCTATAGTTATCACAACCTTGATCTTGTCAGGGTTTTTCTCTGGATTGGAGATTGCTTTTATCACGGCCAATAAGTTGCGGGTGGAACTGAAAAGTAATCATGGAAAACGTTGGGCTCGTATATGCTCGGGATATCTTAAAAATCCCTCTAAATTTATTAGTACAATTTTGGTAGGAAACAATGTTGCCTTGGTAATTTATGGTATCTTTATGGAAGAGCTGTTGCGTCCCACAATTGAAAGTTATGTGGGTCCTGTACCTGCACTTATTATAGCTACACTAGTTTCAACATTAGTGGTTGTGGTTACTGCAGAATTTTTACCAAAAGCACTTTTTAGACTCAACCCAAGTGGTATTTTGAGCGTTCTTATTTATCCGTTTCAAGTTTTCTACTTTGTGTTATGGCCACTTGTTCAGTTTGTAATATGGCTTAGTAATACGATTTTAAGTAAAATTTTTAAAACAGATTTTACAGAACAAACGCCACAATTTAGTAAAGTAGATTTAGATCATTTTATCTCGCAGTCTTCTCATAATAGTCATGAAGGAGAAGATAATGAGGTAGATACTGATATTTTAAAGAATGCATTAGACTTTGGAAACGTGAAGGTTAGAGACTGTTTAGTGTCACGTACCGCAATTACAGCTATTGAACTATCTAGCACTGTAAAAGAATTGGAGCAATTGTTTATTGCTTCACAACATTCTAAAATTTTGGTTTATAAAGATAATATGGATAATATTATCGGGTATGCACATCACTTAGATTTGCATAAAAAGCCTAAAACGATTAAATCTATTTTAATTCCAATTCTCATTACCAATGAGTCAAAATCAGCTAACGATATGCTTAATGAATTTAGTTTAACGCAAAAAAGTATCGCATTAGT
>CAMDCQ010000135.1 GCA_945890595.1 Chitinophaga pinensis | reverse complement strand
TTTCAAAGTCTATTAGATGTCTTTCAGATTTTAAGTAGCTAGAGAAAGCGCTATTGGCAATGCCAGCTTCATTCAATATACGCTTCGTTACTTCTTTGTCTATACACAAGGCAGAACCAATTACTCCTGGACCCACAAATGCGATATTCATGGTTTTCAAAAGGCCTTGAAGACTTCCATCTTCGCCACCCGTGCCGTGTACAATAGGAAAAACCACATCAATAGTTCCAATGCTTTTTTGATCAGAAAGGGTAATTACTTGATCTTGGATTGCTCCGGGTATTAAAACCAATTGGGCGCTACTCTCTACGACCACATTTTCTTGATTCAGTTCATCGTGTGTTTTTAAAAACCACTTACCACTTTTGCTAATTGCAATAAGTACGGTGTTAAACTGATTGCTATCTATTGCTTTCGCTATGTTTCTAGCAGATCGGATAGAAACTTCGTGTTCGGTAGATTTACCACCGTATATGATTGCTGCCGTTTTGATGGACATAATGTTATATTGTATTGTGCAAAATAAATGAAGACTGGAGGCACTTTATGCACGTTATCGTGCGGTGTTGTATTACTCTATGGACTAATTCGTGTCAAGAATTTTTCGGCATCATGGCCATACAGCCATCTAGCCACGTTATCTTTCCATATTTCTTGGTGTTGTTTTTGGGTGATAAGTCCTTCCTCCAGTACAAGATCGAGCAGTTTGCCGGGGTAGCTACTTTGCAATTCGCTTTCCATTTCTCCCAACGGATAGGGGTCGTCTAGACCCATAATTATCTGATTGGTAGATTGTTGCCGCTTTAGCATCACCTCAAAACTAATCGTGTCATGCACCAATGTGTCAAAATAAATATTGGGATGTCCTACGGCAGCGCGGGGTCTTACCTTACCTTCAAAAAGATCTGGCCTACCATCAAAACCTTGGGTTCTTCTGCCAATATTAATATGATTAAGCTGACCTCCGTGAGCAAATGCGGTTCGAATATTAGGATACTTATTGTAGTAACCATTTAAGGTATAAAAATGATATGAATCAGCACATTGAGCTAACATCCAAATCAAATGGAAGCGCCACGCGGAGTCTTCTAATTTTATAAATTTTTCGCCATCGTAAGGATGTACCTCAATAGCTAAGTTGTATTTATTGGCCAGCTCTAAGATGGGTTCTGTTTCTTCATTAAAAATAACTTTCCATTCACCAGCGGTATTCAGGTAATGGGTAGGAAGGCATAATACCTGCATATTTAGCTTCTCTACACAACGTTCTATTTCCCAAAGTGCGCCATCCACAAATCCTGCATGTACTACAAAACCGGTCGTAAATTTCTTTTCGTTTTCCGCTTGTATTTGCGCATTAAAATCATTTTGAAAACGAAGCGCTTGCTTCATGTCACTCTGCGTTAGGCCATTGCCATACAGCTGAGATAGGTTGAGTACAACGGCGTGATCTATCTTATTGACTTCCATCCACGCGAGTTTTTCCTCCAAGAAAAAGCTTTCTGCTGTTATGGGTCTAGACCAGTTTTTTTGTCGCATGAATTTGCGATCTTGATCAATCCAAAATATTTCCTTATCCTTCATGAATTTAGGAATTTGACTGGGATAGGGTAATAAGTGTGAATGTCCGTTAATTCTCATCTATGTTGTTTGATTTTGGCGAATATAAGTTCAAATTTAATTCTGAACAGAACTCCTGTTATAAGGCTTCATAAAACGTTTCTATATGGCAGTAATTCAGTACGGTTTTTAAGGGCTCCTATATAGTTATTTATTTAGTTGAAGTACTGACTCCTACTACTAAAGTGATATACTTAATACATGAGTTAAGCAGTTTCTCTTCTTCTTAGATTTTCTTTTTCAACTATATTGGCAATAGAACGAAATTCGGTACGAATGATGGGCCACTTCTTAGGATATTTATCAAATAAATCGTAAATCTTTTTCGACTGTTTATTTAGTGCATCCGTAATACTTGCATTGGTTACTGCTGGAATGCAATGCAATCCTATATTCTTACCGATGATGGCAATTCCCTTTTGGTATGCTAAACTTGCTGCGGTTTCATATCTATCCAGTAATTTATAGGTCTTTTCATGTCTACCTAGTTGGAGCTCATTTTCTGCATTATTACTATTTATCGCAGTGGAATTCTTTAGGCTAGTAAGGTGATGCTGTGTAAGCGTGATTTCTGTTTCGTCTTGAAGCAAGGCTAGGTTAAGCTCTATTTGTATATGTTTTTCTAGATTTTCTTCTAAATCTTCAAAGGGTTGATTGTAATGCTTTAGCGACTCAATAAAATCTTGACTCATGTGTATGGAAATCCTGTATTTATCCTGTAATTTATTAATAATCAGTTGAATAAATTGTTTTATGGCAGTTTCGTAGTTTTGATTTTGTTGTAAAAGTTGTGCTTTAGTTTCGTGTAACTCATTTTTACTAATAAGGGCACCTTTTGCGATGTTCATCAAGATGGTTCGATCAGCATGAATAAGTGTTAGGAGGGAGGTAATAAAACCTTTGATACTCACTTCAAATTGTTTTTTTTGACCAGCAAGTAAGTATTTCTCTTTTGTAATACCATAGGGTTTAAGTTGGATAAGTAGATGTAACGTGCAATTGGTTGTTGAAATGCCTTTGATAAAAAGGTAATCGCGATCTAATTCCATTTCAAGTGATGTTTGACCAATTTGCTGCATAGCACTAAATGGTGTTTCGCTTAAGCTGTACCATCCAGAGGTCCCTTTGGTAATAAAATTAAGGATGCTATCTATTTCATTTTCAGTGTGTTCTCCTTCCCCAGTTTGTACGTGAATAGCACCATTGGGATAGTGAGCAATACAAAATAGCTGAGGTGCTTGTGGCAGTGAATTTTGAATAAAATTCACTACTAGCTCATGCTCAGGTATATTTATGCTTAATAACACGAAGCCGCAAATGTACTCAAGTTAAGCAAATAATAAAGTGAAATTAAGCTTTGTGAAGTAAGATTGTTAGGGCGTTTTAAGGGGTAATAAAGTACCACACTAATTACTTAAAATTCTATATTACAAGTGTTTAGCTCTATATTTTTGCTGCGAAAACAAAGAGTGATTAAGTACAACTAGAATCGATTAATTAAGTGTAATGACAGTAGTAAACAATGTAGAGCAGCATTTATGGGTAGAGGTGGTAAACACCGCAGGAGAATTAATAGCCTTTTTGAAACAGAAAAGAATTTACAGTAGAAAATGGGAAGCGTATTTTAAGAATTTTGTTACGTCTTTATATCTTTTTATGCTAGATTTTGATGTTGACGATTTTACAAATGCTAGTCTTTACCACGATGTAAAGTATGGCTCAGATGGGCAAAGAATACCAGAGAACAATCCTAGAAATAGGCCGAATAAAAAAGTAAATTCCAACGCACCAAAACGAAATTATAAACGCTTACTCATCAGAAAAGTAAAATCAGTAATTTTAAAAATGGTATGTGCTGTGGAAGCTCTGATTAATCACATACGTGTTATTGGAAACGTGGAAGAACCTGAATATGAAAATCGAATTCGAAAGTGATTTAGTATAGATTATGGTACTGGTTTTTGCTCATTTTCGCGTTTTTTATAACTTCGATACAAGTCACGGGCGATACCATCAGACAGACCTACTTTGGGAATATAAATATGGGTTGAACCGAGCCATTCTGCGGCGGTAAGGTAAATCTGTGAAGCGGGAATTATAACGTCTGCTCGGTCTGGATTTAAAACAAACTTGCTAATTCTATCGTCATAATCAACGAGTTCTAGTTCTTCTTTAAATTTCGCTAAATCTTCAACGTGTATAAAATAATCATTAGCTTGTTTACGCAGGACCTTCAAAAGTTTGTTGATATTTCCCCCGGTACCGATGATTGGCGTTTGAGAGTGAAACAAGTTATTTTTATGGAACCATGCTTTCATTTCATCCCAAAGTATTGGATTTACGGTATTATGGAGAAGTCTAACGGTCCCTATTTGTAAAGAGATAGAATTTATTTTTTTTGCATTTTTAAGGTAAGTAAGCTCGGTACTTCCCCCGCCCACATCTATAAAAACAGCGCCTTCGATGTGAGGCATAAATTCGGGTAGGTCTTCAAAAGAGATGGTGTCGGCCTCTTGGTCACCACCGATAATTTCCAAGTTAATATCTGCGAATCGTTTAATTTCTTGAATTATTTCTTGGTTATTGCTGGCTTCGCGCATGGCGCTGGTAGCATAAGCGCGGTAATCGAGCACTTGGTGCACGTTCATCAAGTGTTTAAAAGACCGCATTGTTTTTATCAATTGATCGGTTTTTTCGGCACCTATTTTCCCTTGTATAAATGCATCTTCACCAAGTCGTATCGGCACCCTAACTAGAGAGAGCTTTCTAAAAACGGGACCATCGGGAGTTTCAAAAACGTTGGTAAAAAGCAATCTAATGGCATTAGATCCTACGTCAATTGAGGCGAATTTGTATAATTTCAAAATAGTGGCACGAATATAATTTTTTTGTCGCTTAGATATACCAAGGTTATTATATTTGCAGCCCCGAAAGGGAAATGGCTTCGTAGCTCAGCTGAATAGAGCACCTGATTACGGCTCAGGAGGTCTCAGGTTTGAATCCTGACGAGGTCACTTATTAAATTATGAAGCTCTGTAAATTAATTATTTACGGAGCTTTTTTTTAATGGCTAAACATAGGGTAAATCATTCTATTTTATTTTTAACCTGATACTATCGCCACTGTAATAGAACATACGCCTCTTTAATTATGTAGCGTTCTTGGTGGAAGCATCATCATTTTTGTATTCCAAACTATTGGTGTCCTGTCTATGTTTCATATAGATTAAATTAATAAGCCGCTTTTAATGATATACAATGTCACGCTTACAGACAGAAACATTGACCAAGCAGTCAATAACCTTGTCGGAGAACCATTTGGATTCATATACAAACTGAGAAATGGAAGCATCGGTTCTGAGCCGTTTATAATTTATGATTCTAGCCCAGAATTTAATATAGACTTTGATAGTCAGGATTATGGACGTTCGTGCAATATTGAACTCAGACCTGGTGGCATCATTGTACACTTCCGCAAGAGGTATAGCAGCTTTATTTGGCCTATCTCTTTTGACCAACTCACCATACAACAATCTGATAAGCTATTCTTGATTAAAGGGAACACGTTATTCGCAAAGCTAAAGCCTAAACTGAAAAGCAAAAAGAGTAGTCCGTTTATTCAGAGAGTAATAGAAACTAAGGCCAAGCATTCGAAGGGAGAGAATAACCGAACGGAGATTTAAGTTGGGTTAACTTGGATCAACGAAAAATTAGGTTTTGCTGCCAAACTTCTCCACATTCGAGTATTGCTAGGATTAGAATCGCAAATGGTTCATCAGTATTTTTGGTAATGCTGAAAACTGCTTTTTATCCGTAAGTCGTAGCGGTGAGTTTGAGACCGGTATTAATTCTAAGATTTCATAGTAGCCTACTTTTTCTTGCTCTTGGTTAATTATTCAAGAAATCTGGTTTTTTTGTTTGTTAAATACTTTTCAACCATTTTTTCTACCTCAGAAAAGGCTTTGTATTCTCTAAAAAGTTTTACTTTCCGCCGAACGTGGTCATGATACGGAGGACTATTTTACTACCGATTCTCCTTTTTTTATTCCCGTATGATATTTCCTTCTGATTCCGAATCTGAAGAGGTGAATTTGCCGTGGCTCACTTGGTATTCTTTTCTAGGCCAAACAAGGAAGATACCAATGCCTTAATTTCTGTTTTTTAGCTCTTTATAGTTGTCATAAGTAGGCATTAATTTAGAAACTGTTAAAATGTAACCTGAAAAGGTTGCTATCTCCAAAAATACAGAAGACAAGAATTGATCTAAATGAAGGTTTAGATTTTAGAGTTTTCATAGCCAGTAAAATATCCTTCAGTAGGTATGGTTCAAAAATAAATAGACATCAGAAAAAATACTATGTCCTTACATCATTAAACACTATTAAATAATGGTTTTAATGCATAAAAAATGGTGTTAAAACGGTGAAAAATAGGTTGTTTTAATCCAATGATAAAGTAAAGGAGAAACAGGTTTTTTCTAGCTAACTATGATTACCCTTCAGTTTAGACTATCGTAATCAGATGCCAAATCTGCTGGCTGCATCTAAAGGGATCTTTAAACTAGGCTTTTTGTGACCACCACATCCGTTAAAAACACCTATATGTCTTTTGAATTTAGGGTGCGTTGTAACTGTGAAACCAATGATTGTGCTAAACTCAGTATGTTATTCAGTTCATGTAATATATCGGCAGATTTTGAGTCAAAATAATCGCCCGTAGGTGTCATTTCTGATGATTTGGCAACATTTATTAGACTTGTTACCGTTTGGTGAATATCCAAGTCAAGTATCTCGCACAATTTCTTGATCTCGTCTAAACTAAAATTAATGGATCCATTTTCTCTTCTTGAGTATTGTGATTGGCTTAATTCAAGATCCATCGCGACATTTTCTTGAGAATACCCTTTTGCTTTTCTAGCGATTTTAATAAGATTAGAATTCAATTGATTTATTGTTACGCAAATCAAATCTTCTGTATTCTCATCACCTATTTGATTAAC
>CAMDCQ010000134.1 GCA_945890595.1 Chitinophaga pinensis | reverse complement strand
ACCCAAGAAACTTCCTGAAGTGCTTTCGCATGTAGAAATAGAAAGTATGATGTCTCACATCGATTTTTCTAAAATTGCGGGAGAAAGAGATAAGACCATTATTATGCTTATGTATGGAAGTGGTCTTAGGGTATCCGAGCTGACTTCTTTGTCTATAAGCGATTTATATTTAGAAGACGGCTTTATTAAAGTACTTGGAAAAGGTGACAAAGAAAGATTGGTTCCTGTGGGGGCTAAAACAATCAAGCAGATTGGATTTTACATGAGCCACTACCGAAATCACGTGGCGAATAAAAAAACGAATAACCAGCTAATTTTAAATCAGAAAGGTGATCCGTTGAGCAGAATTACGGTGTTTAAAGTATTAAAAGACCTTGCAGTTAAGGCTAAAATAAATAAAAACATAAGTCCGCACACCTTGCGCCACTCGTTTGCAACAGTTCTGGTTGAAGCAGGGGCCGACCTCAGAGCTGTCCAACAGATGTTAGGTCACGAAAGCATAACCACCACCGAAATCTATACGCATCTTGACAAATCATACCTCAAATCGGTAATCGAACAATTTCATCCCAGATCATAATGATAATATACAACGTAACCTTAAGCATTCACCCAGAAATAGAGCAGGAGGTTTTACTATGGCTAAAAGAAATCCATATACCTGAAGTAATGCAGACAAACTTGTTTTTGGAAAACCACATTTTTAAGATAATTGAGGACCCCAATGAGCGAACACACAATTCGTATGCTGTACAATATAAATTAGACTCTTGGTCAAAGTTTGAAGAGTACAATGAAAAACACGCCTCCGGATTAAGAGAAAAGACTAAAGAAAAATTTGGTGAGAACGTTTTATCGTTTAGAACGTTTTTGGAAAAAATATAGCATTTTTTCTAACCCCAAAATACTGATTACTAAAAATATAATAGACACAGGTAAAAATAAACGCGCTGCACCCACGGGACCTGTAACTGCCATGAAATAAATAACTACAAAAAACAAAGGCCAAGTTTTACGAATTGTACTCATACTAAATAAAAATCCTGCAAGCTTCAGTAAGCTAATTCCAAGCAGTGCAAGAAATACTATAATTAGCCAACCTCCATCTTTTAGGTGATTTACGGCTTGATTGTAATGCCCCCCTAAAAATTCTTCCGTTACGCTATCGTTTTCAGTTGACATTCCAAAATAGTTATAAAGATCAAATCTGCCTGGATCTACAACCATCTTTACAGATCCCAATACATGAATTTTAATGTAAGAGCTAATATTGTCCAAGATAGCGTTTTTACAAATCTCAGTTGCTTCTACTTTATATCTTGCATACTCTTCTTTGGAGCGCGGTAGCGTAAATGCTTTATTTTCAGAAAAAGCTATAGCAGAATCATATCCAAAAGCGTCAGCAATCGTTAATCGAGCATTGTACTGAATCAAATTAATGGTGGTCATAGAGCTATATTCAAAACGTCCAGTATTTTGATAATTTAGGCTCGAGGTAAAAAAGAAAACGAAAAAAGGAAATAGCAACGGCCAATAAAACTCTTTCTTTTTAATCAAATAGTAAGCCATAAGAAATGGAATAAACACTAAAGAAGGCAGGAGAACGGGTTTTACGGCCAATGCAATAGCCCATAAAAAACCTAGCCAAATCGACTTGTTTTTCTCAGTGTTTCGTTTGTCGAAGTATAAAAATGTAGCAAGTGTTACAATAGCGCTCAGAAGTAGATCCGCAAAAACAAAAGAACTATGTACTAAAAAAGTAAAATTGAAACTAAAAAGAACTCCAAAAAGCAAAAAACTTCTTTTTGTAGATGTAAATACACGCAAAAAGAGTAGACCAACAAAAAATAATAATAAGATAAGAGTGGCTTGTGAAACCCGAATTAAGTACACGTTTTGATGGTTAAAAAGCACATATAATGGAAGGCCTAAAGGTCTTTTTGCAAAGCTTCTGTAGTCTATAAAATCGGTCGTATTTTTAGAATATAACAAGTTGTTATTTAGCAAGTTAGTTGCTGTTTGTAAATATTCTTGTTGATCTTTAAATGGCAAATTGCCACTTAAAAAAGAGTAAATAAAGATGGTAAGTAGAGCTAATATTAAAGTTAAAAAAAGTCGTTTCATTTAGTAAAATATAGATGCATTTCTTCGATCTTTAAAAAGCAGGGTGTCGAACCTTTCCTTAAGATTATTATTTTCGCAATAGTATTAAACAAAAAAATAAAACAATGAAAAAATTTTACATCTTATTTTCACTTATAATTTTGAGTGTTGCCGCTTCTGCGCAATGCACTGAATTGTATTTCAGTGAGTATGCAGAAGGTTCTTCTAACAACAAGTATTTGGAGATTTATAACCCTACCAGTGCAAACGTTGATTTAAGCACCTATTCTGTATTTATGATTAACAATGGAGGATCTAACGCAACAAGCAACAAAACATTCCAACTTTACGGAACACTTGCGGTTGGAGAAGTTTTTGTTATTTGCACGAATCAGTCAAACGCAGCTATTTTAGCAAAAGCAGATACTGCTTTAGCGTTCCCAAGTGTTGTGCATTTTAACGGAGATGATGGGGTTTGTTTACTAAAAGGCACGGACACTATCGACGCTATTGGTGTTAGATGGGTAGATCCAGGAACAAACTGGCCAGTAGGTTCAGGTAGTACACTAGACTATACATTAGTAAGAAAGTTTAGCGTAACTGAAGGGCAATTAAATTGGACTGTTGGAGCTACAGAATGGGATGTATATGCAAAAGACGAATGGTCTTATGCTGGAGCGCACAGTTCTACGTGTGGCCCAGCTACAGAACCATCTTCGCCAGCTACAGATCCAACTGTTGATGCGGCTAAAGTTATTTCTATCTATAGTGAAACGTATAATAACGTTTCAGGAACTAACTTTTATCCAAACTGGGGACAAAGCACTGGTTACAGCGTTTTTGAAATAGGATCAGATAGCATGATTAAGTATAATAACTTAAATTACCAAGGTATTGAGTTCGGATCAGATGTAAACGCTTCGACAATGGAGTTCCTTCACTTAGATGTATGGACTGCAGACCTATCTAATCTTGAAATATACCCAATAAGCAGAAGCACCGGAGAGAGAAAAGTAACCAGTGCACTAAGTGCAGGTGAGTGGACCTCTATCGATATTGATCTTGCAGATTATACTTCTCAAAGTCTTTCTGTAGCGGATTTATTCCAGTTCAAGTTTGTTGATCCAAACGGAAATAACGGAACTATTTTCTTAGACAATATTTACTTTTATAAATCAAGCGAACCAGCTCCTACAACTGCAGCGGCAGATCCTACTGCAGCAGCTAAAGACGTAATCTCTTTGTTTAGTAATGTTTATACAGACGTAACTGTGGATACTTGGAGAACAGCTTGGTCTGCAGCAAGTCTTGCAGAAATTAAAATTGGAACAAACGACGTAAAGCAATACAGCAATTTAGATTTTGTTGGCGTTGAAGCAGTTGGCGCTAATTCAATCAATGCAAGTACTATGGAGTATTTCACTTTTGATGCATGGACTCCTCAGGGAACTACATATAGAGTTAAATTAGTTGATTTTGGAGCAGACAACGCATACGGTGGTGGAGATGACAAAGAGCACGAAATTGCTTTTACCAATCAAGCTCTTGAATCATGGAACAATCATAAGATTATGCTTTCTGATTTCACTGGCTTAACTACAAAATCAAATATTTCTCAAATTATCTTCTCTGCTGTTCCTATTGGAAGCACTACTCTTTACCTTGATAACATTTATTTCAGTAAAAACCCTACATATACAGTAGCGGATATTGCAGATGTAATTATGCTTGATGCAGATTTAGCTGCGACAAACAAAGGTGAACTATATGAGCTTACAGGTATCGTATACGGTGTTGACTTAGACGGAAACGCTGGACTATCATTCACTTTAATCGATGCAACTGCAGGTATTAATATCTATAATTTTGCAGATGTTAATGACTATGTAGTTACTGAAGGTGACGATATCACAGTAAGAGGTAAAATTGATTTTTACAACGGATTGTTAGAGCTTTTCCCAGACAGCATTAGAGTAAACTCAGCTGGTAACACATTAAAAGATCCAATAGACGTTGCTGCTCCATCTGAAGCTACTGAGTCTAACTTTATCAGATTAGAAAAAGTGTGGATTACAAATGATACTACTACAGTTTGGCCTAATAACGGAAACGTAGAGTTAACTAACGAAGCTAAAGACACCTTCCAAATTAGAATTGACAAAGATATCCCAGGTATTGTTGGTCAACCAGTTTCATTTGATACTATGACTATTGTTGGTCTTGGTGGTCAGTTTGACGCAACAGCACCATACAACTCAGGATACCAAATTTTCCCAAGAGGTTTAGCGGATATTACACAGTGGATTCCTATTATGTCTATCAATGATCTAAGCGTTGTAGCTAGAGTTTATCCAAACCCAGCAAGCAATAACTTAACGGTTGTGGGTTCAGAGAACTGGAACAACTATGAGGTGTATAATCTTTTAGGATCTAAAGTTGCTGAAGGAACGCTTTATAACAACAACTTGAGCATTTCTGCGCTTGTAGAAGGAAGCTACATTCTAAAACTGCACAATGCAGAAAAAGAAGGTATTGCTAAATTCATAGTAAACAAATAATAAGATTTTAATTTTCTAAAAGGGGGTAAAGCAAAGCTTTACCCCCTTTTTTTGTGCTTGTTTTTTAGCACAAAACAGGTTGCTTGGATGAGCAGATGAAAACAAATCTTGATTAACAAAAGATGTCCAAAAGAATGTTCTACTATTTTAAATCGTAATGTTTGTTGTATTACCTACTTTCGAAATAACCTAAAGCTAGGCTTAGTTGGCAGCAATAAATACACGTTTTAGCTTTGAAAGAAGAAAAGTGTAACGAGCCAAGACACCACAAAAAAAGTCCCACTTTTCAGTGAGACTTTTATGCTATTTAGTTGCGGGAACAGGACTCGAACCTGTGACCTTCGGGTTATGAGCCCGACGAGCTACCACTGCTCCATCCCGCGTTAATTGGGGTGCAAAGATAAGGGAATTATTATTCTTAGCAAGCAATCAGTTTAAAAAAATGTTGTCAATCAATCGAACCCCCTCATACGTTACTGCTACGAGTATTATAATGCTACCAGTTTCCTTTATTGAGGTTACTTCATTTAGGGTCTCTGCATCTACTGCAAGTAAGTAATCTAAATCCACACCTTTTTGTGAGCTAATAAATTGTTTTGCTCGGTTGACTAATTCCACCAATGATCTAGTTTCTACTTCGGCTTGTATATCTCTAAGCGCTTTATAGATAAAAGCAGCATTTTTTCTGCCTTTATCAGATAGTCGTATGTTTCTGGAGCTCATGGCTAATCCATTCGATTCTCGTTTTATGGGCACTATTTTGAGTGTTATATTAGAACCAGTTAGCTTAATTAGTGATTTAATTATGGCAGTTTGCTGATAATCTTTTTGGCCAAAGTAAGCGCAATCTGGCGTAACTATTTCAAATAGTTGACTTACTACATTGCATACACCTTGAAAATGCCCAGGTCTGCTAGCACCTTCAATTTTGGACTCTAATTCGCCGATTTCAAATTTTTGATGGACATATTGAGCCGAATAAACCTCCTCAAATTCAGGTAAAAAAAGGATATCGCATTTGTGTTTAATAAGAATTTCAATGTCTTTTTCAATGGGTTTAGGATATTTTTCTAAGTCTGATTTGTCCCCAAATTGAGTGGGGTTAACGAAAATGCTACATACCGTTATGGTGTTTTCGCTCACACTCTCATCAATGAGAGATGCATGACCAGAATGGAGGGCACCCATGGTTGGTACAAAACCAATAGTAACATTTTTACCTTGCTTGCGTATAGACAAAAGGTGAGTAACTAAGTCGTGTCTTGATTTAATAATATGCATATATATACGATTAAAATAGTTAAAATACAATAGTGCTGCGTTATTTTTATAGCTCTAAATGGCAGTACCTTTGCAATTGTATAACAATAACCCGTTCTATGGACAATACACAGGAAAGAAAAAAAATTCTATTTATCTCTTCAGAAATGAGACCCTTTTTGGATGGAGACACGCCACTGGCCGAAATTGCTAGATATCTTCCTCAAAAAATTCAGGAAAAAGACAATGAAGTAAGGATATTAGTTCCTCGCTTTGGTGTAATTAACGAAAGACGAAATAGGCTGCACGAGGTAGTTCGCTTATCCGGTATGAATATTACTATAGATGACAACGACAATCCTCTCACCATTAAAGTAGCATCTATTCCAAACACCAAAATGCAAGTTTACTTTTTAGATAATGAAGATTTCTTTCACAGAAAGTTTATTTACAACGACGAAAACGAAGACTTTTTTGCCGACAACGATGAACGTACCATTTTCTTTTGCAAGGGTGCTTTAGAAACAGTTAAAAAACTAGGATGGTATCCTGATATTATTCACTGCCAAGGATGGATGACAAGTTTGATTCCGCTATACCTAAAAACAATCTACAAAGACGAGCCTGTTTTTTCAAATTCAAAAGTGATTTACTCTGTATATCAAAATGACTTTAATGAAGATCTAGGTGAAGATTTTAC
>CAMDCQ010000133.1 GCA_945890595.1 Chitinophaga pinensis | reverse complement strand
AGCACATTGTGTCTTTTTGAGTGTATAGGTATGGTTAGAAGTAAGTGTCCACTTTTAGGGGTTAATACGTGAAACATAGGTCGCTAGCATAAGTTAGGATTAACTGTATAATTTAGGTGCTTGATGGTTACTTGTGATTTGAATTTATTTTGAAGAAACGATACTTTTATTGACTGAAAGTACATTAGAATGTATATTGCGTGACTCTTATAACAGCGTATCAAAAACAGATATTAAGAAATGAAAAAATTAGGAATTCATCTGGGGCTTATGGGGCTTTTACTAATTGTTTTGGCCACAATTACCCTGTTTTTATTGCGTATATATACCCAACACGATGGCGAGCTCGTGCAAGTTTCCAATCTGGAGGGAGTCAAAGCCAGTAAAGCAATTGAACTACTTGAAAATTTGGGATTAGAAGGTGTGGTAACCGATACAGTGTACAAGGACGGTGCAAAAAAAATGGCTGTTATTAACCAGAATCCCGCCGCAGGACTCAATGTAAAAAGAGGTCGTAAAGTATATTTAGTTATAAATACAGATAAAGTTGCGATGGTTATGATGCCAGACTTGGCAGAAAAAACATCTTTACCACAAGCGCAGAGTATTTTAAAAAGAGCCCATTTGAGATTGGGTAAAATAATTAGGCAAGTCGACGCATCGGTGCGCTCTAAAAATGATGAGCCGGTATTGGCACAATACGAATCAGGTACGAACCAGATCGTTGCCCAAGGAACGTTGGTTGAGCGAAACTCTGAGATAGATTTAGTGATAGGTGTTCCTGCTAATTACTTTGATAGTGACAGTACATCGGTTGATGCCGAAGATGAGATGCCGTAAATTAGTGTTAATGAAGAAGATACTAATCACTGCAGCCATCCGTTCTCAACTAATGAACAAAGGGATATTACTTCTACTAGTGTGCTTTTTTTATATTGGTTCTGCAAGCGCTCAAGTAACTACGTATCCCGTTGGCGATAACGCCGTCATCAAAAATTTTTTACATCTCAATCCTACTTATTCATTTCAGCATCCGAATAAGCATAAATACAGCAAAAAAGACTCGTTGTCGTTACCATTCTTTGATGACTTCTTTACCAGCCGTATTTATCCCGATAGCTCTAAATGGTTAAACAATCAGGTGTATGTCAATAACGGATTTGGCAAGTATCCACCTACTTTTAATGTGGCCACTTTTGATGCATTGGCATCCGATGGATTTCCGTATAATAATACGATCAATAAAGATTACAGTGGTGCGGGTGATAGTCTTATCTCACAACCGATTAATTTATTAAACAACGCTATTTCTATACCTTATTCCTTGGCTGATTCAATCATGCTGAGTTTTTACTACCAGCCTAATGGAAACGGCTACCACCTTAACAGGGACGATTCTTTGTTCGTTTATTTTAAAGCCAAAAACGGTCTTTGGTTTAAGGTGTGGGGAGTTGCAGGTCAATCAAATAGTGAGGATTTCAAACACGTAATGCTTCCCATTACAGATGTCAATTATTTGCATGGTAACTTTCAGTTTATGTTTACTACTTACACAAGACAAGTGGCAAATGCAAATCATTGGAATATTGATTACGTGTTACTGGATGAAGATAGAAAAAAGAACGAAGATTTTTATTACGATTACGCGATTCAATCCGTTCCTGCGTCATTGCTTAAGAATTACGCATCTATGCCATACAGCCATTTTACAGTAAACCAAGCAAGTCAAATGGAAGACAAGGTTTATTTCAGAATTTCTAGCGTTTATAATGTTGGACTTAATATTGAAACAACCGCACGAGATTCATTCAATGGTGTAGAGATTTATTATAAAAATGAAACAGCCGCAAATAACTTATTACCGTTTAGTAGTAAAGAGCGATTTTTAGATATTTACAACATACCGAGTTTATCGGGTACGAGCCCGCTTATAATAAATAGGTCTGTTTCTATCAAAGAAGGTGGTACACTCGAAAACGAGAATAAAGTCAATGATAAGCTGCTATCCAGTCAAGTATTTGACGATTATTATGCATACGACGATGGCACTGCTGAAAGAGGGTTCGGGTTTGATCAAAACATCAATCCTACGAATATAGAAGGACAAATAGCATATGGTTTTGATATCACTAGAAAAGACACTTTATACGCTATAAGTACATTTTTTAACCAAGCGGTATTTGATGTGTCTAGTCGCAGATTCAAGTATAGAATTTGGAAATCCCTTGAAGGGGTAAATAATGCATCCAGCGATGAATTGATTTATGAGTCGGAGCTAGAAAATCCGGTTTACTCTACTCAAAACGGTAAACGTACTTTTCACAATCATTATTTAGATACCACCTTGGTGTTAGAGCCAGGCAGATACTATATCGGTTGGTGGCAGCAAGAAATGTATAATTTGAATGTGGGATGGGATATGAATTATGGGAATATTCGTGATCCAGAAAAACCGAATCTGAATCTGTATTACAAAGCAATTGGGAATTGGTCGAATCAAGATTTACCCAACGGAACCTTAATGATGAGACCGCACGTAGGTACCCGAAAAGATCTAAACGCAAGTATCTATACACCCAGAATAGAAGACAAAATAAGCCTATATCCTAATCCGGCGTCTAGCATAGTGTATTTGGGCAAAGAATACAAAACTGTTCAACTAATTTCAATGAACGGTCAAATAATATGGCAAGATGCTAAGGTTGAAACGATAGATATTAGAAACATTTCATCGGGCATTTATTATGTAAAATTATTGAACGAGAAGGGTGAGCAATTCACCGCCAAACTTGTTATTATTGCACCCTAAAACATACTTATAATGACGGATATCAGTGTAGAAGAGCTTAAACATAAACTAGATAATAACGAGGATTTCTTGCTTATAGACGTGAGAGAAGAGTGGGAATATGAAGAGTATAACATTGGTGCGAAGTCTATCCCGTTAGGTTCAATTGCAGGTGCCATAGATGATTTGGATGAATGGATGGAAAAGGAAATAGTAGTACATTGTAGGTCTGGTGCTAGAAGCGCAGCCGCCAAAGATTTTATGGTAAAACAAGGCTTTACTAATGTAAGAAACCTCACTGGAGGTGTAATGGAGTGGCAAGCCAAGTTCTCATAACACGGTGGCTTTCACCTAAAACAATTACATATACGGGAATAGCCATATTCCTAATTTCACTTGTGGCCTATTCTTCATGTTCTACAACTGAACATAAAGAAACCTATCTAAATCACAACCCAGATGTAAAGTATGTAGGCATAGAAACCTGTGCTTCTTGCCATGAGGATAAACACTCAACCTTTATACACACTGGAATGGGGCTTTCTTTTAATAGCGCCACACTAGAAAAATCATCCGCTGTTTTTAGTACCCAACACAAAGTGTATGATCGCAATTCGGATATGTATTACTATCCGTATTGGTCTAAAAATAAGCTTTTTATAAAAGAATTCAGACTAAGTAACCAAGATACTATCCATCAGCTAGATGTGCAGATTAACTACATCGTAGGAAGTGGACAGCACACGAATTCTCATTTGTTTTCAGAACAAGGCTATTTGTACCAAGCGCCTATTACGTTTTATGTACAAGAGCAAAAATGGGATTTAGCACCCGGTTTTGAAAATGGGAATAATGCTAGATTTAGTAGAATTTTGAATTCCGAGTGTGTGAGTTGTCATAATTCCATGCCGCAATTAACGGCAGGTTCCGATTATAAATTCACACAAATAGGAAAGGGTATTGACTGCGAGCGTTGTCATGGACCAGGAGAACTGCACGTGGAAGAGCGCAAATTGGGTAAGGGTGCAGATGTCAAAAAAGGAATAGATCCTACTATAGTTAATCCGCGTAAGCTTACTTGGGAACGTCAAATTGATTTGTGTCAACGATGCCATTTGCAAGGGCTCAATGTGCTAAAAGAAGGCAAAAAGTTTACAGATTTTAAGCCAGGTATGGTCCTTAGTGACGTTTTTGAAATATATTTACCACAGTATGAAGGCGAAAATGCGTCATTTGATATGGCCAATCATTCACAGCGTTTTCAAATGAGTGAATGTTTTGTTCAATCCAACAGTAAGACCTTGTCATTTACCTGTATCTCCTGTCATAATCCGCACATTAGTGTAAAGCAGACGGGTAAAGAGGTATATAATGCTGCTTGTAAAAATTGCCATCAGACAAAAAAATGCACCGAAAAGGATGCCGCACTGCTAGCCGCTAAGAATAATTGCGCGTCGTGTCATATGCCGGCAAATAGCTCGGTGGACATACCACACGTCAGTGTTCATGATCACTACATACGCAAACCCAAGTCTAAAAAGGATGTGCAAAACATGCAAAAACTGATTGGGTTGTATGCAGTAAATAACTCGGCACCTGCGTTAGAAACACAAATACAAGCCTATCTGGAGTATTGGGAAAAATTTGATAAAAACCCGTTTTACCTCACTAAGGCCTCTGAACTTTTAGCAAAAACCAAAAACCCAAAACTATGGTTGAAATATTACTATTTAACGGAGAACTATGCTAAAGCAATTCAACTGAAATTAGAAAATGTGGAACTTACTGCTTGGGAAAATTTTATGTTAGGTGAAGCGTTTGGCAAGCAAAATCAAAAAAGTATTTCTAAATTTCACATTAAAAAGGCGTTTGAGCAAGATGGTACACAAGTGGTTATTGGCATACAATTGCTTAAGTATTACCTGCGTGATGGCGAGTTAGCAAATGCCCAAAAGATAAGTAATTTACTTCTGGCAGATTTTCCAAGGAATGGCAGTATCGTTAATATGACTGCACAATTAAACATTATGCAAGGCAATTTATCGCAAGGTAAACAACGCATGGAACTAGCCTTAAAACTAAACCCCGACGATGTAGATGTCTGGCTTACTCACTTTAATTATTTTGTGAAAGTTAGAGATAAACAGAAGGTGATTTATTGGTCAAAACGAATTCAAGCTAAAAGACCTTCCTTACTCTCGGCTAAACAAGTAGCTCAAATAGTGGACAACATGACGTAATAGTTATTTTTCATTTGAAATGTTTTGCTTAAAAAGATTTTCTTTGCACCAATGGCAATCATCATAACAGACGAATGTATTAATTGTGGGGCGTGCGAGCCAGAGTGTCCTAATACAGCTATATACGAAGCAGGTGCAGAGTGGAAGATAGCAGATGGTACAGGGGTAACCGGCAAATACAAATTAGAAAACGGCGCGCAAGTGTCCGTAAGCGATATACAACAACCTATTTCTGACGAGGTATATTATATAGTACCTGATAAGTGTACCGAGTGTAAAGGTTTTCACGAAGAACCTCAATGTGCAGCAGTATGTCCAGTAGACTGCTGTGTTCCAGATCCAGATCGTGTAGAATCTGAAGAGCAACTATTAGCGCGCAAGGCAAGATTACACATTTAAAAGCAGTGCAAAAAGGGATTTGCCATATTGCCCAAATTCCATTAAGAGGCGAGCCGCGAAGCGGTGCTGAAATGGTTTCACAACTTCTGTATGGTGAGACTTATGTGGTGTTGAAACAAGAGGGGGATTGGTTTTTTATCAAAATGGACTTTGATGGTTACGAAGGTTGGTTGAGTAAATCAAGTGTTTATTATTCCGAAGCTAAACCTATTTCTATCCAAACCGATTTATATGTTAACGGTACAAATGAGTTAACCTCGGGCATACTCATCTCTTCTATGGGATCTGAACTTTTTGTAGCAGAGGGAGAAGATAAAAAAAAATCCTTTGACGATTTAGCAAAATCATTTTTAGGATCACCCTACCTTTGGGGTGGAAGGCATTTTAGTGGTATTGATTGCTCTGGCTATGTTCAAGTAGTATACAAGTGTCTTGGTATAAAATTACCTCGCGACGCTTCACAACAACAAAAGGTTGGAAAACCACTTTCATTTGATAATTTGTTCACCGGGGATTTGGTTTTTTTTACCAAAAACGAGCGTATTGTGCACGTTGGAATGGTGTTGGGGCAAGGTTTTGTTATACATGCCCATGGAAGTGTGAGAATAGATAAGCTTACCAAATCGGGCATTATCAATAGCGACACGGGTGAGCAATCCCATGAGTATCATTCTGCAAAGCGGCTCAGATAAATTTGGGCATTCTATAAAAAACACTCATATTGCAACCTCTTAATTTATGAGTCAGTCAAACGAAACTTGGGGTTCAAGAGTAGGTCTTATATTAGCTATGGCGGGTAATGCTGTGGGTCTTGGTAATTTCCTACGTTTTCCGGTACAAGCCGTGCAAAATGGGGGAGGAGCGTTCATTATTCCTTACCTTATTTGCTTTTTATTAATGGGTATTCCGTTGCTCTTTATAGAATGGTCATCTGGCCGATATGGCGGACGTTTTGGTAATCACAGTACACCATATATTTTAGATTCAATGGTTAAAGGCCGTGTGCTAAAGTACATTGGCGTTTTTGGTATCTTCACCAATATTGCCGTGGTTTCGTATTATGCCTACATTGAGTCTTGGACAATGTCGTATGTTTAACACTCGGTAATTGGAACCTTTAACGGGATGAGCCAATCTGAAGTAGCGGGTTTCTTTGCATCCTACACGGATATTTCACAAACTACGACTGGGATTCCTTAC